>CAKSOR010000081.1 GCA_934477985.1 uncultured Eubacteriales bacterium | reverse complement strand
CTGAAATATTCCGATTATATCGCACAGGTCTATTATACCAGAACACGGCGGCAAATTCAAGCCCTTTTCCCGAATCGGCAAATAATATACAACCTCAAAACAGCGCCTGTACATTGTGGCAGACCGGATTGTGTGGTATACTATAGGTACGGACGGTGACGCCGTAATATTTCGTACATACAGGGAGAAAGCACATGAAAGATAAACTGAGAATCGGCTTTGTCGGATGCGGGCAGTTCTGCAAGGGATTTGTGCCGCTGTTCAAGGCTCATCCGGCGGTTGAGTATATCGCGGTCTGCGACAAGTTCCGCGAGCGCGCCGAGGACTACGCGAAGCGCTTCGGCGCGGACAGAATCTTCGATACCTTCGAGGAGATGGTGGGGTCGGACGACCTGAACGCGATCGCGATCTTCTCACAGCGCGACACGCACGGCTGGATGGCGATTGAGGCGCTGAAAGCCGGAAAGCATGTCTACAGTGCCGTTCCGATGGCGCTCGACCCGAAGGACATCTTCGAGATAATCAGGCTTGTCCGTGAGACCGGGCTGACCTACTCGATGGGCGAGACCGGCATTTACCGCCCCGCCGCGATATTCTGCCGCACAAAATACGCGTCGGGCGAAATGGGCGAGATGGTCTACGCGGAGGCGCAGTACAACCACGACATGAAGCATCTCTATGACGTCTTCAAATACACCGAGGGCGACAAATGGCGCATGATGGCGGGACTTCCGCCCTTCTTCTACCCGACGCACTCGACCTCAATGGTGCTCTCGGCGGCTGACACCTACGCTGTGAAGGTCGCGGCGTTCGGCTATGAGGACAAATTCGACCCCGACATCTTCGGCGACGGAAAGAACTGGTGGAACAATCCCTTCTCGAACTCCTCGATGCTCCTGAAGCTCGCGAACGGCGCGATCGCGCGGATAAGTGAAAACCGCCGCGTCGCCTGGAACACCCCGCCGACCTACATTTCCTGCTTCAACGCGACGAAGGCTTCGTATGAGTGTTCACTCTTCCAGCACAGCTACATAACTATGCCCGACCGCGAGGTGTTCTACGAGGATGTCAGCGACCTCGTCAACCCGATCGAGCTGACACAGCATAAAGGCGACGAGAACTTCACCGAGCGCGCGATCCGCGGAGAGTGGTCTGGCGGGGAAGCGCCGGTACAGCGTATCGACCGGCTCCCCGACGAGCTGACGCCTTTCCCGACAAATCACGCCGGAACACACAAATTCATGGTCGATGATTTCTGCTCGGCGTACTGGACCGGCAAACTCTCGCCGACTAACGCGTGGCAGGCGGCGAAGTACAATCTGCCGGGGCTGATCGCGCATCAGAGCGCGCTCGAGGGCGGAGTCCTGATGGATGTTCCGTATCCGGGTGATATTCCGGCGGGGCTTGAGGTGCTGTCGGCGGACCGTACCGAAAAGACCGATTACACGAGGTGAGGAAAACAATATGAGTCTACCGCAGATAATAATGCGCCGACCGACGATGGACAATCTTCCGCCGTTGTTTTTGCCGGCAGGATTCTCGCTGCACAATCACATCGAGGGGCGGGAGGACGTCTGGGAGTCGATCATCGAGGAGGCGTTCGGAAATCATTTCTCGTTCGATAAGTCGATAAGGAACGGCGGCGGATACAAGCCTGAATATGTCATCTATATTGCGAAAGACTGTTATGATATAGCTACAGCTACAGCTGTCGAGAAAGAGACCTATCCGGGCGAGGGCTGGTTCCGGATGGTTGGAACGCGACCGTCCGCGCGCGGACAGGGCGCGGGCAGGCTGGCGCTCATCGCGGCTCTGAACTCGCTCGCGGCGAGAGGCTACAGATCGACCGTGCTGTCGACCGATGACTGGCGGCTTCCGGCGATTTCGCTTTACCTGTCGCTCGGGTTCGAGCCGGTGATGGAGCACGAGAGTCATCCGGAGAGGTGGAAGAAGATTTTCGCGGAGCTTGAGCTCAGGGATAAGCTGAAGACAACCTGAAAATCAGCGTTCCCTCAGAAAGGCTTCGGGAAAGCGCTGACCTGTCTTTCGGGGGAAAGACGGATTCCGTGAAAAAATATAAATCAAGCGGTCGGCTTATGCCGACCGCTCGCCGCTTTATCTGATCATGTAGTTTACTTTGCATTCCGCGAGGGCTTTGTCATCCGCGAGCAGTCCGCGCAGCTTTTCGAGCAGTCTGTCGCGTCTTGCCCTTATCTCACAGAGCTTTTCCTCCGGGTATTTCACGCGGAACCCAAGGTCGTTCGCTAGCCGGAAGACGATCGTCAGCGCCTCGAGGAGAATATAAGTCTCGCCGGTCTCCTCTGCCGCGCGCTCAAGGCTCTCAGCACAGGCGAGTATCCGCTTGACGCGCTCCTCGAGCGGGACAGAGCTTTCACAGAAGACGCTTTTAACATACTTGTCAGCCGAGAAGTTCGCGAGCTCGTACATGTTCTTTGTCACACGGACGTGGAATTCCGGAGTGTCCTTCGCGAACAGCTGTTCGGCTTTCTGCGCGCCGGTCGTGTACCAGTCGGAGAAGTATCTTTCGTAGATCGCGAGCGCCTTGTCGGTCTCACCGCGGGCGTGGGCGAGCTTCGCGCGCATGTTCCAGGCGTCAAGACGCAGGGCTTCGTCGCCGCAGCCGTCGATGATCCGTGCGCAGATGCGTTCGAGTTCCTCGGAATGCTCTCTCAGAACCGCGGGATCGTTGTCAGCGTAGTTTCCGGCGATCTCCCACATGTAGTCGTTCATCACCCGGAAGTCGTCGGGGTATTTTTTCATCGCGCCGGTGATGAGCTCACGCGCCTTCAGGGCGTCGGTGCGGCTGAGCCTGACATATTCCGCGAGCAGGGCTTCGATGTCAGCCTCGATCTTTTCGCGGTCGTAGCCCATCAGCTCGTCGAGCGACACGCCGAAGAAGTGCGCGAGCGGGAAGAGCATCGTGATGTCGGGGAAGGTGTCGCCGCGCTCCCATTTCGAGACCGCCGCGCAGGTCACGCCGACCGCATCCGAGAGCTGTTCCTGCGTGAGTCCCTTCGCGGTGCGCAGGCGCTTGATGTTTTCGCCGATCATGATAGTCATGGTTCATGTCTCCTTTTTGATTTTTGAAGCAGGTACCTTGCTCTGTATATATGATACCACATGACCGGCGGATTGTAAAGGTATTGACCGGAAATACTGATTCAACCGGTGGGAAGAATTATATAGTGCACGGAAAGTCCGCGCCCGCATCTTTTGCTTGACATTTTCCGCGCGGTATGGTATAATCATTATATGAGAGGAGCGTGACAATTTAATGAAACTTCTGATTTTTGCCTTGCTGATCGCCGCGGTCATATACCTTCTGCCGTACATCCGCGTCGGAATCAGGCGGATTATGCTCGCGATAAAACTCAGCTCGCTCTGTGAAAGGACCGGCGCGCGGCTTCACAAAAACCACCCGCTCTGGCTGTTCGGCGGCTCGCGCGGTCGTGCCTGTGACTTTTATATCGAGACTGGCGAGACGGTATGGTCGGTCAAGCTCTTCGGCATGAAGCGGCGTACGACCGAGCTATGCTTCACCGACGACCGGCGGTATTTCATCCGCTCATACATAGCCTTCGCCGCCGGAATGTTCTCGCGCGTCCCGCTTGATTCGAAGAAGCGCGAGCTTCCGGCTTATGATTTCCGCGCGGGATTTCGCGACGAGTGGTACATGAAGCGCTTCAAGCCGGTGCTCCTTGTAAACCCGGTCTGTTTACAGATAAATTACACATCGGCTGGCGGGAATCGTATAGTCGGCGCGGGCGAGATACTGAACGACATGTACATCTACTCGTCGTCACGCCTGATGAGCGACATTGAAACGGAGGTGGGCGGATGAATATGACCATACCCGGAAAGGTCTTTTATGACCTTGGCTTTGAGAAGATACTTCCGGAGAGCACTATCTCGCGGCTCGCGGTTCTTCCGGCGGTCGATGAGATACAAAAGCGCCAGGAGATATTCAGGCGGCTTGAAAATGACGCGTATCTTGACGCGTTCCGGAAACTGCGCGGCGGACTCGGGGAGCTCACCTCGGCTGAAAGGCGTTTCAGGGCTTCGGATGGAAATATCGAGCGGATGTTCAGTCTGGCGGAGCTGACGCGGGTTTACGGCGAGTGCGCGAAGCTGCTCAGCACGGTCGATGGGTTTGCCGACGACACAAAGGCATCGCTCATCGACGTGAGCGGGCAGCTCGCGGAACTGTCCGAACGGCTTGAGAGGATCGACGAGTTCGAGCTGACACTGCACACAAGTTCGTTTGTCACTGAGACCGATGAGCGCGAGTCGTTCATAGGCGAGCTCAGGCGGCTTGAAAGCGCGCTTGGGCTCAGCGCGACCGCGCGTCCGCGGCTGGCAATCAGGCTAGGGACGCTCGACGCCCGGCTTTCGGAGCTTTTCGGCGAAGCGGTTGTGTTCGATGCCACGGAGGCTTTCATGGACGCGGTTGATCAGCTGACCGGGCTTGCCGGCGATGTCGACTTCTTCCTCAACATAAACGAATTGGTTGACGCCGCAAAAGCGAAGTCGATTCCGGTCTGCTATCCGGAGATCGCGGCTGAGAGGGTATTTTTCGCCGGGGATTTATCCGACATAACGCTCATCAGCGAGACAACGATTGTTCCGAACGACGTAAGACTCGACGAGAACGAGTCGCTTTGCTTCATTATCGGCGCGAACGGCGGCGGGAAGACATCGTTTCTGCGCGCGGTCGGCGTTAACCTGATCCTGTTTCTGAACGGCGCGCCGGTCTTTGCGAGATCGGCTTCGATCTATCCGTTCCGGAGCGTCTCGACGCACTTTCCGGTCGGGGAGCCGGAAATATCGACCGGGAGGTTTGAGGAGGAGCGCGCCAGAGCCGATGAGATCATCGAAAGCGCGGGGCGGGAGAGTTTTGTTCTCTTCAACGAGACCTACAGCGGAACGAACGAGGAAAAGGGATGCGCCTCAGCGCTTGACGCCGCAAAAAGGATTGTCGTTCGCGGCGCGTTCGGGCTGTTTGTCACGCACTTCGCAAGAGTTGCGTACAGCGGCTTCGGGCTGCTGCGAGCGGTTGTCGGCGACGGCGGCGAACGCACATATAGGATAGTGAAGTCGGAGCAGAGCGGCTCATACGCGCTCGACATCCTCAGAAAATACAAAATCGCGCCGGAACAGCTCGCGGCGAGGGAGGCGTCTGATGAAATTTGACCTGTTACGCGCGTCGGAGCGAGTAAATAGCGGTGAAAGCGTTATCCTCGACTCGGGGCTCGACTGCTTTTACAATATCTGCCCCGACACCGAAAAGACGCGGAAGTTTCTGGAGATAGTCTCAGCGCCGCTGACGGAGGCTTGCGAGATAGTCTACCGGCAGGAAATTCTGCGAGATTTTCTGGATGTCCCGGGGCTTTTTGAGCGGATTTCCGCGCTGTCCGGGCAGGCAGGAGAGATCAGGGCGGCGCTTGAGAAGAACCGGCGGGAGCGGAATTCAACCGCTGGTTCAGAGGCGGCGCAGTCACAGTGCCGGGTCTGCGCGTCGCTTCTAAAGGAGCTTCTGTTAGCCGTAAAAAAGCTCGGAGAAACTGAAAATGTCAGGTCTGATGGGCTTTCGGAGCTTATCGACCGGGCGCGGGAGCTTTCTGGAAGGGCGGAATATCAGGCGCTTATGAAGCTCTGCGGAAGGCTCGAATACCGCAGCGCGGCATTGCCGACCGACATCCGGATAAAGCTCGACGGACGGATTGAGTCGGCGGAGCTTGTGGAGCACAGATTCAGCGAGCCCGAGCCGAAGCAGAGCCTGATTGGCAGGCTGTTCGGACAGAAGACGGTCGAACGGAAGATACCCGAGGGAGTCGGTGTGACGCCGGTCGGCGATGTATATGATAGGCTCGGAACGATTCCGTTCAGGGAGCTTTCATCGGAGCTTGACAATGCCGCAAAGCAGCTTCTCGAGCCGTTCGACGACCTTTGCGCGGCGCTTGATTTTTACGAGGTCGCAATGCGGTATCATGAATTTCTGAAGAGCCGCGGAGTTGACGTCGTTTTCCCGGTGTTTTCGGAGGATGAGAGGGTAGCCGGTCTGTACGACCTGAAGCTGCTGACCGAAAAAGCGGCTTCGGAAGTGATTCCGCGCGACATTCCGCGGTCGGGGAGGATTATCATCCGCGGCGCGAACAGCAGCGGAAAGACGGTGTTTCTGCGTTCGGTCGCGGCGGCGCGGCTGATTGCACAGGCGGGGCTTCCGATTCCGGCGGAGTGCGCGGAGATGAGGATATACAGGCGGATTGTCATGCTTTGCGCCGGGGGAAGTCATGAGGACGGAGTCGGCGATTTTGAGCGCGAGGTCGCTAAGGTGGCTGAGATAGTGAATTCGGAGCTCCACGGGACGCTTGTTTTGCTGAACGAGGTCTTTCAGACGACGGAGTTCGGGGACGGCGCGGCGGCGCTTTCCGGGGTGCTTGGGTATCTATGGAGAGCTGGCGCGGACTATATGGTCACGACGCATCTTGGGCTTGTAGACGCGCTCGGGGCGGTAATGGAATTTTCCGCGGGATACAGAGCGGAGGTGCTCGGAAAGTGAATGTTATGGGCTGGCGGTTTGAGTCAGCCCTTTTTCGCCCGACTTGGCGGCGCGCGGATGGCAAGCTCTGCTCGCCATCCGCCTCGGGTCGAGGCGGACGTGGACGGGAGTCCCCGCCTGTGCCACGCGACCGACCAGCTGTCGCACAGCTGGCTTCAGAAAATTTTTTCTTTCGGGAACAAATCCGCCGTATTCAACGTCTTATATAACACAATGTCTTGTGTGAGGTGGAAATCCATGAAAAAAATCACTTTCCTGCTTGTTTTCCTTTTCACGTTTATCGTGATCGGCTGTGCGGCGAAGTCGAAGCCCGAACACGTCTGGCGGCTCGATATAGCCGAACTCCCGGAATTATCCGGCGCGAATCTCAGCGCCTGCGGCGGCTCGGACACCGAGGCATACGCGAGCGCGAGCCTTGACGGCGAGGTCTATCTGGTCAGCTTCGGTCAGACCGCCCCCGAGGTCGTAAAGCCCGATCTCGGACTTCCCGAGGGCAGCCGCTGCACTGTCGGCGATCTCGCCGTCGGTGAAAACGGCGTCTGGCTCGCGGTGAACGGCAATATCCCGGACCAGACCGGAAATATGCAGCCGTTCAACCGACTCTATCTCTGGTCAGACGGCAAGGCTTTGCTTGTCGACGATAAGGGACGCCTGAACAAGCTCGCAGCAGTCGGCGACTCGGTCGCCGCGATCCGGAACGGCGCGCTCGTGATACTCTCGCCTGACGGCTCGACCGATGAGATCAGCAGCGACGACTACAGCCTTGAAGGCGTGCTGAACGCGGACTATGCGGTCGCTTACACGAATGATCAGGAGGGCACGCGCGTGCTTCTGCCGATAGACCTCGAAAACAAGTCGTTCGGCGAACCGATAAGCGGAATCGGCGACACAAGATTCGTGAAATCCGACCGCCTGCTCGCGCTCGGTCAGGACGGCATCGACCTGCTGACTCCGGGTGAGGACAGTCTCGCTTCCGAAACGCTCGTCGATTTCCTGGCGTCGGATATCGACTATTCCTCGATACGTAGCGTCGCGGCGTTCGGTGAGAAATTCATCGCCGTGACCTCGGACGGCATCGGGATAATGTCAGAAGTTCCCGAGAGCGAAATAACCGCTAAGGAGATCATAACAGTCGCCTCGACTGACCCGGGAAAAATCCGGAGCGATATAATCGCCTTCAACAAGTCAAGCGACAAGTACCGCGTGAAGCTGATCGACTATTCCGGCGACCTGAACCGCCTGAATCTGTCGCTCGTCACGAAGGACGCGCCGGATGTTCTGCTCATCACAGGTGATATGGACTATGACAGCATGGTCGCTAAAGGTATGTTCGCCGACCTCTGCACGCTGATGTCCGACCGCGACGCGTATCTTCCGAATGTTCTAAGCGCCTACGAGACGGACGGAAAGCTTTTCTCAATGATCAACCGCTTCAATATCGACACCTTTGCCGCTAAGAAGTCGACAGTCGCCAAGCTCGGCGACCTCAGAACAGCGGCGGAGTACGCGGACAGCCGCGGCGCGTCGGTATTCCCGGCAGGCTACAGCCGTATCGAGTTCATAAAGGCTTACCTTAATTTCAACAGCACGGGCAGTTTTGAAAGCGAGATCTTCCGCTATATGCTCGAATTCGCGAAGAGCCTTCCGGAGGAGTCAGAGAACAGCGGTTTCCGCGACGACACACCATATCGAGAGGGGAGCGTGCTTTTGTCGTCCGAGCTTGTCATTGGTTTTGGTTCGTATGACATAATGTGCGACATGACCTTCGGCGAGGAGGGGATATACAGCGGATTCCCCGGCGGAGGGTCGATAATCGAGCCGGACGGCGTCGGATATGAGTTCGCCGTGCTGAAATCATCGAAGCACAAATCCGGCGCGTGGGAGTTCATCGAGAGCTTTCTTGACGAGTCGGCGCAGATGCCTGAACAGAGTGACAACGGGAGCTGGATTGTCGATTTCGGCTTCCCGGTCAGAAGGACCGCGGTCAAAAAACAGGAAGAAATCGCGGTTGATGGCGGTCTCACCGAGACCGGCGCGAAGGCGGTCGAAGAGCTGATCGGCTCGGCAAATATCGCCGCGCGGACAGATGATAAGCTCGTTTCGATCGTATATGAGGAGGCGACGGCATATTTTACCGGGCAGAAGACGCTTGAAGAGGTCGTGAGGATCATCTCGGATCGGGCTGATACGATGATCGCCGAGAGGGGATAGACGAGGGGCACCTTACGGTGGGCGTTTGAACGCGGCGCGGCTACCGCGCCGC
>CAKSOR010000080.1 GCA_934477985.1 uncultured Eubacteriales bacterium | reverse complement strand
CGATATGTTGATTGTCGTCACCTTCGATCAGGTCAACCTGGTCGCGCTTGTAGGCCCGGGCGGGGACACTGAGGCTGAGGGCAGGCTGCTTGCCGAGCTCGAGGAGTTTGACGAGGTCGACAGCACACTGGGACTTGCGAACATCGAGGCGATGGACGGTTACGTGCTGACCGACAAGCTGACGCCGCGCCAGTTCTCGGAGCTGATCGATCTGGACTATGAGGTCGCGGAGGTATTGTACGCCGCCTACGCGGTCAACGACGAGAACTACGGGCGGATCGTCGGCGGGCTCTCGTCATACAGCGTCCCGCTGATGGATATGTTCATGTTCCTCTACGATGAGGTAAAGGAGGGGTATGTGACGCTCGAGGATGATCTCATGGACACTCTCGAGTCGGCTTACACGCAGATGAGTGCCGCTAAGAAGCAGCTGAAAGGCGAGAACTACGACCGTATGCTCGTTTACCTGACTCTCCCCGAGAGCGGCGACGAGACCTATTCCTTCCTCGACACGATCCGCGACACCGCGAAGAAGTACTATCCCGCGGATTCCACCGTACTGGTCGTCGGAAACTCGACGAACGAGTACGACTTCAAGAAGTCATTTGAGGTCGATAACGTCGTAGTTACGGTGCTCTCGATACTGATAGTCTTAGCGGTGCTGCTGGGCACGTTCAAGTCTGTCGGAATGCCGCTTTTGCTCATACTCGTCATTCAGGGAAGTATCTGGCTGAACTTCTCTTTCCCGACCTTCTCGAACAAGCCGCTCTTCTTCCTGTCGCAGCTGATTGTAAGCTCGATACAGATGGGCGCTAACATCGACTACGCAATCGTCATTTCGAGCCGCTTCATGGAGCTGAAGGATAAAATGCCGAAAAAAGAGGCAATAATTGAGACGATGAACTTCTCTTTCCCGACGATAATCACATCGGGAAGCATGATGGTTATGGCTGGCATTCTGATCGGTCAGATGACATCGAACGCCGCGATCGTCGGTATCGGACAGAGCTTAGGACGCGGAACCACGATTTCGATCGTCCTTGTTATGTTTGTTCTCCCGCAGATACTGCTGCTCGGTGAGAAGGTCATCGACAAGACCTCGTTCTCAGTGCCCAAAAAAGTCAAGCACAGAGACCACCACGGTCGCGTCCGCGTCGACGGACTCGTCCGCGGCGAGATAAACGGCGAGATCAGCGGTATTGTCCACGCGATAGTCGACGGCGAAGTCAATCTGACGGTCATCTCGGGCGACACATCCGAGATACAGAATCAGCTCCCGGAGGGAAAGAATAATGAAGCGAATGAATAAAAACATTCAGAATATACTGAGCGCGGCTCTCGCCGCCGTGATGCTCGTGTCGGTCTTCCCGGCAAGGCTTCGGGCGGACGGCGGGATCGGCACAGGAGTCAGCGAGGCAAAGGAGACGATTTATGTCTCGAACGCCGATGAGCTGATAAATCTCTCGGACGACTGCTCGCTCGACAGCTGGTCGGTCGGAAAGGTTGTCGAGATCACCGCCGACATCTCGCTCGAGGGAAGGAATTTCGAACCGATTCCGACTTTCTCGGGCATTCTGAACGGCAACGGACATACGATAAGCGGGCTTGAGATCTCGAAGGGCTCGACCCCGACCGGATTTATCTCCCGCGTGAAGAGCGGCGGACTTGTCCGCGACCTTAAGATAAACGGAACGGTCTCGTCGTCGGGAAGCGGAGAGGGAGTCGGCGGAGTCGTCGGCAGCAACGCCGGAACGATCATCAACTGCTCGTTCAACGGCATTATCAAGGGCAAGACCTCGGTCGGCGGCATTGTCGGTGAAAATCTCACGACCGGCGAGCTCTACGACTGTTCCTCGTCCGGCAATGTCACCGGCGAGAGCAAGACCGGAGGAATCGTCGGAAACAACTCGGGCACGATCACCAATTCCACGAACCACGCCGGAATAAACACGGCGAGCGTAGATCACTCGCTGAGTCTCTCCGATCTCAACATAAACCTCGACCTGACGAAGCTCTCGGAGTTCAACCTGCTCGGTACGATAAACGTCGCGTCGGACACCGGCGGAGTCGCGGGCTACTCGTCGGGCATGATAATGGGCTGCAAGAATGACGGCACTGTCGGCTACCCGCACATCGGTTACAACAACGGCGGCATCGCGGGACGCTCGGGCGGATTCGTCAGCGGCTGTGAGAACACCGGCACGGTCAACGGACGCAAGGACATCGGCGGCATTGTCGGTCAGTCCGAGCCCTACATGACGCTCGACCTCTCGGAGGACAATCTCTCGAAGCTCCAGAGACAGTTAGACGAGCTCTCCGATATCGCGACCGATACGGTAAACGACGCGGGCGACGGTTCTGATAAGCTCTCCGACCGCCTCTCGAGCATGAACAATTATCTGACCTCGGCGACCGGCTCGGTCAAGAAGCTCGGCGGGCAGGTCAGCGACACGGCAAGTCAGGCGGTCGGCGAGATCAACCGGCTCTCGAATGTCGCGGCTGACGTTGTTTCGAGAATAAACAACATGACCGGAACAGTCGATCAGATGTCGACTGAGATCACCGCGGGGCTCGACAAGCTGTCAGAGTCGATAGACGAGCTGGCTGAGGCTTCGGCAATCGGAAGCGACGCGCTCGACGAGCTCGCCAAGGCGTCGGATTCGGCGGCCGAGGCGCTTGAGAGCGGCAGAAAGCACGCTTCGCAGATCGTTGATGGATTTGACGAGCTCAGAGCGTCGCTCAAGATAAAGGACAAGGACGCGATCAGACGCGCGCTCGACAAGATAGGCGACGGCTTCGATGAGCTCTCATCGCTCTCCGGCGACCTCGAGAGCGCTCTGAACTCCTTAAGGCATGTGCTTCTCGACCACGGCTGGACTGACGACGCGGTAAATGACATCTCGGAGCTCGGCTCGGAGATCAAGGCTATCGGCACGGAGTTTTCGAAAATCAGCAAGGAGATAAAGAATATCTCGAACTCGATCACGGTCGACTCGGATAAGCTCGACGAGGCTGTGAAGCTGCTTGACTCGGCGTTCGATTCGTTTGACAAGGCGTCTGACGAGCTTAACGACGCGCTTGATAAGGCGCACTCCGCGACCGAAAAGCTCACCGCGGGCATAAAGAAGCTCATCGGCGGGCTCGACATCGGCGACAAGGACGCGGTCGACTCGGCGCTTGCTGAGATACAGGAGTCGCTCTCTGAGCTCGGAGACGCGTTCGGGACGATGAACGAAGCCGCGGTACGCGTACTGCTCGCGCTCGGCGGGATTGACTTCCTCGACACCGACGGACTCGAGGGCGCGCTTGAGGAGCTCCGCGACTCGGCGGCTTCGTCGAAGGATTCGGTCGCGAAGATTATCGGGTCGCTGAAGGTCATCCGCGACAACGTTACGATTGTAAAGCCGAACCCGTCCGAGGGCTTCAGACTGATTTCGGAGGGCTTTGACGACATGAAGGCGTCGATAGATCTCATAAAGGCTTCGACAAAGGACTTCACGTCCGGGCTCGACTCGCTGAGAAAGGGGCTTTCGGCGCTGCGCGACGCGATAGCGCTGAAGGACATCGGCTCGGTGAAGAGTTCGCTCGACAACATCAACACATCGCTCGGCAATATCGCCGTTGAGATACGCAATATCGGGCGGACCATCGAGGATCTCGCGACCGTTATGGACAGAATGTTCATCTGGGGCGACCGCGTGGTCGACCGTGTCGCGCGGATCGGAAGCCTGCTCGCCGACGCGGCTGACTCGATCGGCAGGATTGCAAGCGGCATCTCGGACATCCGCGACCAGGTCTCGTTCGACGACAAGAAGTTCGACGCCGGGCTCGACGATCTCCGCGACGGCGTGAACGGACTCATTGATGACTCAAAGGGCATCGAGGACTCGATAAGCTACATCAGCGGCGCGATGAGCGGACTCTCTGAAGCGGGCGACAAGCTCTCGTCGGCGCTCTCGGGCATGTCTGACAGCGTTGATATGTTCAAGGCGGCGTCCGAGAGCTTCACCGGGCTCTCGCGCGAGTTCTCGTCGATAATCGACTACCTGGCGGGTGTCGACCCGATCCAGCTCCCGCAGACGAGCGGCGAAATCAAGTCGACGGCAAATCAGCTCTACGCGCAGGTAAACGGCGTCTCTAAGCAGGTTGAACTGCTGACCGCTGACATGTCGGACGTCTCGGGTACGCTCCGTGAGGACATTCTGGCGATAAACGACAAGTTCGGCGAGATCAGACAGACAATCTCCGACATCTTCGCGGGCGGCGAGGATTACGACATCAAGGACATCTTCACCGACACCTCCGAGGCGAACATCGACTCGATGACGAGCGGCAAGATAGCCGCTTCGAAGAATGGCGGCAAGGTCGACGGCGACCTGAACGTCGGCGGCATCGTAGGTTCGATGGCTATAGAGCACGAGCAGGACCCCGAGGACGACACGCACGACAGCTCGCTCTTAAACCGCGTCTACGAGAGCCGTTCGGCGATTGTTGACAGTACAAACAGCGGTGCGATCACGTCAAAAAAGAACGGAGTCGGCGGAATCTGCGGCAGAATGGAGCTCGGAGTCATTCATGGCTGCGAGAATTACGGCTTCATAAAGAGCGAGAGCGGAACGCAGGTCGGCGGAATCGCGGGCTCGGCAAGCTCGAAGATACGCGACTGCTACGTCAAGAGCAATCTCTCGGGCAGCGGTTATGTCGGCGGAATAATCGGAGTCGGCAGCACGAACCTGTTCGGCGAGGGCTCGAGCGTTTCCGACTGCCTGAGCATCGTCGAGATAAGCGACGCGACCGAGTTCTACGGAGCTATCGCGGGCGCTGAGGGCGGTGAATTCAGCGGCAATCGGTACGTTTCGGACGATCTGCGCGGAGTTGACCGCATGTCGATCGACGGCGGCGCGCAGGCGATCGGATACAACACGCTTGTCGAAGCCGAGGACACTCCAAAGGAGTTCAAGAAATTCACGCTGAGATTCGTAGCCGACGATGTCGAGCTGAAGAGCGTGAAATTCGATTACGGCGACTCGTTCGGAAAGGATGCCTACCCCGAGATCCCGGCAAAGGACGGCTATTACGCGGTCTGGTCGCGCGATGAGCTGAACGAGCTGCATTTCGACACTACAGTTGAGGCGGTATACATCCGCGACGTGACCGCGATCCCGAGCGAGCAGACCCGCGGCGGAAAGCCGATGGTGCTCGTTGAAGGTACTTTTGATCAGAACGACACTCTTGAAGTGACCAGCCAGCCGATCGATCGGAGCAGATTCGACAATATCGCCGGCAGCTATTTCGCGGCGGTGCTGAAGTCGCTCTCGAAAATCGGAAAGAGCTTTCCTCCGGCGTATGTCGGACGCGACATCATCGAGCAGTGGAAGGTCACCATCCCGGATGACGGCGCGGAGACACACACGGTGAGACTCGCGACCCCGACCGACACCAAGCCGGCGATATATGTGGAGAAGGACGGAGTCTTTGAGAAGGTCGACAGCGATACCGCCGGAAAGTACTTCGTGTTCGAGGTCGACGGGCTGACGGCTGAGTTCGCGGTCGTGACCGAGAGCGCAGTCTGGATCGCGTGGATAGTCGCCGCGGCGATTGTCCTCCTGCCGCTTATCATAATCTTCATCGTTGTAAAGTCGATCAAGAAGCGCCGCCGCGCGGTCAAAGCTCCCGAACCTAAGGCAGCGCCGTATATCATTCACAGCTCCGACCCCGAGACCGAGCGCCGCGAGCGTGAGATCGCCGAGCTGCGAATCCTGCTCGAAAAGGAGCGCAACGAACGCGCCGACCTGGCAAGGCAGGTCGAGGACCTGAAGAACCCGAAGTCCTCGGGAGAGGATAAAGACGATTCCGCAAAATAAATACAGATACAGACCCGGCATTGCTGATGTCGGGTCTGTAAATCAGGAAAGGATTTTTTATGAATATAGGACTCACAAGCTACAGCCTCAACGCCGACATAATGAGCGGCAGAAAGTCGATTCTCGACGTCATGCGCTTCGCGAAGGAGAAGGGCGCGGAATGCCTCGAGCTCGTCCCGTTCGGCTTCACGCTGTACGACGACAAAACCGGCGAGTTCAACGAAGAACTCATCGCCGACATTCTTTCGCTCTCGAAGGAGCTTGACCTCAGACTCTCGAACTACGCGGTTCTGGGCGACCTTCTGAAGCCCGATCCGGAGGCGCGCAGAGCCGAAATCGAGCGTCTGAAGCGGCATATTGATGTCGCCGCGAAGCTCGGACTGAAGTGCATGCGTCACGATGTCTCTTCCTTCCGCCGTCCGCTCGAGAGCAACACGCCGCTGGCGTTCGAGCGCGAATTCCCGGTCGCGGTGCAGGCGTGCCGCGAGCTAGCCGACTACGCCGCGGATTACGGAATCACTACTCTTGTCGAGAATCACGGCTTCTTCATAAACGGCGCTGACCGCGTGCTGAGACTCATCGACGCGGTCGGACGCGACAACTTCGGTCTGCTGTTAGACACCGGAAACTTCGCCTGCGTCGACGAGGACACGACGGTCGCGGTCATGAAGTGCGCGCCGATCGCGAAGATGGTGCACCTCAAGGATTTCTACATCCGTCCGACCGAAAAGCTTGCCGGAGTCGGAGGACTCTTCCGCTGTGACGCGGGAAACTGGTTCTCGACGAACTCAGGGCGGAATATGCTCCGCGGCTCGATTCTGGCGCAGGGCGACCTGGATGTCCGCGCGTCTCTGCTCGCGGTACGCGACGCCGGATATGACGGCGATGTCTCGGTCGAATTCGAGGGCATGGAGGACGGCGAGATCGGCAGCGTGTCGGGAATGGAAGCGGCTAGATTTATTCTCGCAGCCAAGTAATAAGTAATAGTGAAGAGTGAAAAAGTAAGGTAGTTTGTTCCACACGGGTTTCTGGCGAGACTTTAAGTTTGCGGTGAGCAAGCGTTTCGCCTGCCAACTCAGCCAAGTCAAACAATATCTACTTCTTCACTCTTCACTCTTACTTCTTCACTACTCCTGAGCCAGGGGCTCAGGAGTAAAACTCGTGTCCGCCGACCCGGAAGAGGTACGGACGGTTGTTCGGAATCCAGAAATTCGTCGCGATGTCCGGGTCAAGGAAGTAGATAGCTTCCTCCGACAGCGAGTAGCCGTCGAGGACGATTTTCGCCGCCGCTACACACTCGGCGCTCGGCGTCCGCCAGATCATGCCGTTGACGGTCGGCGTGAACTGCACTCCGAACTTGCGGTCGAAGATCACATCGTAGATTGTGTCGGGGAACTCGCCGCTTCTCGCACGGTTCAGGACGACGTTTCCGACGAGTATCTTACCGGCGAACGGCTCGACTCCCGCTTCAGCGTAGATTATCCGCGAAAGCCATTCGACCTCGTCGGCTATGTAAAACTCATCGCCCGGCGCGATTCCGTCGTTTTCATGCGCTGTGAGACTGACCGACCGGGTCTGCTCATCCCACCAGACTTCTGAGCCGTAGACCTTCGCTACTGATCTTACCGGCACGAAAACTCTTCCGTCAAGCTCGAGATTCTCGCTTCCGCCGATATATCTTCCGCGGGCTGTCACGCACATCTCCTCCGGTACGGCATCGACCGCGATCTCAGCTCCGGTCGCCTCTGACAGAAGCGAGACGCTCTCCTCGAGCGGGACATATGTAGTACTATCAATCAGCCTCGCGTCGAGCGCAGTCTCAGCTCCGTTCAGGCTCACCGGAACTTTCTCGTATGCCGCAGCCGGAAGCGCGGACATCGCGATGACGAGCGCCGCGGTTACCGCGGTTCGTCGGAGCTTCAATAACCTTTTCATATTAATTTCCTCCGTTTTGCTATTCATGGCAGAGCGTGGAAAAAGGCTCACACGTCGACCATGTGAGCCTATTTTATCATATTCCGTCGGATTTTTCAAGCCACAAAATCTGGAAAATCCGCAAAGAGCCCGGCGTTTCAGGCTTTTTCTACGCTGTAAGTTCCCTTGTTGTAGTCGCAGACAACGACCGTTCCGTCCGAATAGGTCGTCCTCGAGACGCCGTCATTCTCCTCGTGATCCTCGATGAACTCGGTCTGGAGGTGTGCCATCGGCTCGAATTCCCTGTACATGTCGGCGAGAACTCCGACCGTGCGGGCAGTGTCGGCTTCGTCTTTGCAGGTCAGATCGTCGTTGCCCATCCAGTTGCCGCCGCTTGTAAGGAACTTCGAGAAGATGTAGATCGTCGGTCTTCCGCCGCGCTCGATGACCTCGAGCTGGTGTCTGCGCTCCTTGATAGGCGAGTTGACCGTGTTCGTGTAGGGATTTGAGAGGATTATGCCGTGATAGACTATCTGCCAGAGCGGCACGGACTTTGTCCAGAATGTCGGCTTCGCGCCTTTTGTATCAAAAAAGCTGACATAGAGTCCGTAGTCGAGGTTGTCCGAAATGAAGTCATAGCAGCCCTCGGAGGCGTATCCGCCGAACTCAGACTTGCAGAATTTCGCGATCTCCTCCCAGAGATTCCGGCACTCGCGGCGGGTGACCGGATGATTCGGGTCGCAGCACTCAAAGAGCGGGATTGTAGACATGACGTCGATGTAGTGCAGCCCCTTGTAGCCGAGCGCGCGGACCTTCGGAAGCTCGGTTTTGACGTACTCGACCTGCTTTATCGGACAGATGTGGCGCGCGAGTCCGCCGCCCCAGCGCATCGAGTGGAACGAGATATTGCCGTCGCGCTTTCTGACCGCCCAGTAATCCGTGTAATTGTTCGCGATTGTGTAGGCGTCGGTGCAGTTCGTGTGGCAGACTATCTGGTAGCCGAGCGACTGCGCCTTCGCGATAAGCCGCTTCAGACCCTCCTCGCCACCGAGTCTCGGCTCGACCGGGAAGAGCTGCGGATAGCGTCCGTCGTGCCCGGAGACATTCCAGCCGACAAGGCAGAGCTCAGCCTTTTTCACTCCGGCGGCTTTGA
>CAKSOR010000079.1 GCA_934477985.1 uncultured Eubacteriales bacterium | reverse complement strand
GTCTCAAGTTCCTTTTGATGAAAACTTTCTGTTAACTTCTCAGATTGGGGGTTGACTTTTCATAGCTGGTCTCCTTTCGTGCCTCTCATGAAGCTGAGAATATTATAACACAGAATCGGCGGGGGAACAATAACTCATCCGTTGAATCACGGTTGAGGCATTCAACCGATAATTGAGCGCACGCACAGAAAAAACGGCAGCTGAAGCTGCCGTTTTTGTTTTACTTATTGAGTCCGTACTTTTCCATTACGTTCTCAAAGGTCGCGACAAACTCATCGGTCGTCAGCGGCTTCGAGTCAGCCACGGTCTCCTCGACCTCAGCGGTCTTCGGAGCGGATTCCTCAGCTTTGGGAGTCTCGGCTTCGGATTTCTTCTCAACCTTCGCGCCGCAGTACTTGCAGAACGCCGCGTCGTCGTCGATCTCCTTGCCGCACTTACATACGACCTTGCCGTTAGCCGCCGCGATCTCGACCTTCAGAGCCGCGATCTCAGCCTTCTTGTCGTCGATGTCGACGATCTTCGACGCGATCTCGGTCTCGTCAGCCTTGTTGTAGGTCAGCTTTCCGAGCTCGAAGAGGAGCTTCTTCAGCTCGTTCTCTCTCTCCTTCAGTGAAAGGTTGAGCTTCGCGATGCCGGCGACCTCGGTGCCCTTCTTGATAGCCTTGTCGGCGTACTCGCCGCCCTTGCGGACTGCCTTCTCGGCAACGTCGCCGGTCTTCCTCGCGATGTTCGCGAGATTGTTCTTGAGATTGTCAAAAGAAAATGCCATGATAATTACCTCCGGATCAGTTGATCGAATTACCGAATCATGGTAGATCGGACGCATCCGATCATGCTTCGGTCTTTATTATATTGTACATTCTTAATATGAACTCGGCAATAAGATTCTGAAACCATTTGTAAACTCCCGTCAGATTTAATGTTAATTTGACTTTTTCCAGCAAATTATACCGTTTTCCATGCTCACGATCAGCCTGTCTCCGGCTTTTATGCTGCCGTCGAGCATCGCCGAGGCGAAGCTGTCCTCGAGCTTCTTTGTGATGAGCCTCCGGAGCGGACGCGCGCCCTTCTGCGGATCGCATCCCTCGGCGGCGAGCCCGGACGCCAGCTTGTCGTCAAAGCTCACTTCACATCCGAGCGCGTTCACACGTTTTTCGAGCTCGCCGAGCATCTTTTTCGCGATGATTCCGGTGCTCTCGGGCGAGAGCGGCTTGAAGGTGATTATCTCGTCGATTCGGTTGAGAAACTCCGGCTTGAAGGTCTCGCGCAGAGCGTCGTGCATTGTCCGTCCGCCCGACGGCGTGAAGCCGAGCTTCTTCGGTTCGATGAGATCCTTAGCTCCGACGTTCGAGGTCATGATGACGACGGCGTTTGAGAAGCTGGCGCGCCGTCCCTCCGAGTCGGTCAGAATTCCGTCCTCAAGGAGTTGCAGCAGGAGGTCGAAGACATCGGGATGCGCCTTTTCGATTTCGTCGAACAGCACGACCGAATAAGGCTTTCGGCGGATCTTCGAGGTGAGCTGACCGCCCTCGCCGTAGCCGACGTAACCGGGCGGCGAGCCGATAAGCTTTGATACCGAGTGCTTTTCCATATATTCCGACATGTCGACGCGTATCATCGCGCCATCGTCGCCGAAGAGTATTCCGGCGAGCGCCTTGGCGAGTTCGGTCTTGCCGACGCCGGTCGGACCCGAGAAGAGGAACGAGCCTATAGGACGGTTCGGGTCGCGAAGACCTATCCTGCCGCGCCTTATCGCGCCCGAAACCGCGCTCACCGCCTCGTCCTGCCCGATGACCCGCTCCTTTAACAGCGACTCGAGACTCCGCAGGCGTTCGCCCTCCTCGCTCGCTAACTTCTTTACGGGAATCCCGGTCCAGGCGGTCAGTATGTCGGCGATCTCGTCCTCGCCGATCGAGAGCTGCCCCGGCGCGAAGGCTTTGGTGCGCAGAGTCTCCTCGGCGAGGCGGAGCTTCCGCTCTTCGTCGCGGAGCTTTGCAGCGCCCTCAAAATCCTGCGAGCGGATGGCTTCCTCCTTGTCGGCGGCAAGCGAGCGCAGGCGGTCGTTGGTCCGCGTGAGCTCTGGCGAGTTTGTGACGCCGACCCGCTTCTTCGACGCCGCCTCGTCGATCAGGTCGATCGCCTTGTCGGGCAGATAGCGGTCGCCGAGATAGCGCACCGAGAGTCTCACAGCCGCATCGAGCGCGCCGTCGGTTATCTTCACATGGTGGTGAGCCTCGTATTTCGGTCTGAGCCCGCGGAGGATCTCGAGCGTCTCTTCGGGCGAGGGCTCGCCGACATTGACCGGCTGGAATCTTCGCTCGAGCGCCGCGTCCTTTTCGATGTGCGCGCGGAACTCGTCGGTTGTCGTAGCGCCTATAAGCTGCAACTCACCGCGGGCGAGCGCGGGTTTGAGGATGTTCGCCGCGTCGACCGCGCCCTCAGCCGCGCCCGCGCCGATTATCGTGTGGAGCTCGTCGATGAAGATTATCACCGACGGATTCTTCGCGACCTCGGACATGACGGCTTTCATCCGCTCCTCGAACTCGCCGCGGTATTTCGCCCCGGCGATCATCGATGGTATGTCGAGCGTGATTATGCAGCGTCCGGCGAGGTCGGACGGGACATTTCCGGCGGCAATCCGCT
The DNA here is from genome assembly GCA_934477985.1 of uncultured Eubacteriales bacterium. Lineage (GTDB taxonomy): Bacteria > Bacillota > Clostridia > Oscillospirales > CAG-272 > Flemingiibacterium. The sequence continues at coordinate 6,295 of CAKSOR010000079.1, read as the reverse complement.
CGGCGAGTCCCTCGACGACCGCGGTTTTACCGACGCCCGGCTCGCCGATCAGGCAGGGATTGTTCTTCGTCCGCCGCGAGAGTATCTGAATGACCCGCTCGGTCTCGGGTTCGCGCCCGATTATCGGGTCTAACTTGCCCTCGCGCGCCATCGCCGTGAGATCGCGTCCGTACTGCGCGAGCGACGGGGCGTCCTTCAGCCTGACCGGCGCTGAGTGTTTCGGCTGACGGTCACGCCGCGCGGGGAAGATGTCCATCGCGCCGATGAAGCGCTCGGCGTCGGCGCAGAGCTCGTCCGGGTCGACGCCGAGCTCGCCGAGTATGACGTTCGCGATGCTGTCCTCGTCGGAGAGAAGCGCGATCAGCAGATGCTCAGTCCCGATCGAGCCGAGGTCGGTGCGCGACGCCTGAGTCGATGAATCGGCGATTATCCGCCGCAGTCTGGGTGTCATGTCGTTCGGACTCAGCTTCGTCCGGTCGCCGACTCCGACCCGCTCGGAGACCGCTTTGCGGAGCTTCGGAAAGCTGACGCCGCGCGCGTCGAGCAGTTTCGCGGCGGCGCTGTCGACATCGGCGAGTGCGAGCAGCAGATGCTCGCTGCCGATGTAGGTGTGACCGAGCTCGCAGGCGATCGAAAGCGAGCGGTTGAGCGCCTCCGAGGCTTTTTTTGTGAAATTATCTGGCATTTTGACCTCTTTCCGGCAGACTCAGACCCTGCACGCGTTGCGGCAGGACGACAGCCTGCGCTTTAAGAGCATCGCGCGGGCGGCTTCGGGATCGCCTTTCTCAGGCGGACAGAGCAGCGCCGCCATCAGTATCGAGCCGAGTTCCTCGGGCGACGGCAGACCCGGAAGTCCGATGACCGCGCCGAGCCGCAGATCGCTCCAGAGCCTGTAAAGTTCGTCCTCGCCGATCAGGCAGGCGTTCGACAAAAGTCCCCAGGCGCGCATAACGCGGTCGCAGAGCCTCGTCGCGTCGGAACGGAGCGCGGCTCTCGCCGAGCGTTCAATATTCGCGAGCCTTTCCTCGGCGAGTCTCAGCCGCTCGATCTGCTCCTCTTCAGTTATCCCCGGAAAAGGCTCGGACGAGAGGATGCAGAGTCCGCCGCGCAGCCGCTCGAGTCTGACAAACCCGTCGGGGGCGACTTCGCCCGACGCCGGGAGGTGGAGTATCAGCGAGAACTCGGCGGCGCTTCCGAGAAAAGCCGGAGAGCTTGTCAGATAGCCGAATTTCTCGGAGAAGGCGATCCTGAACGCCGAGTCGAGCTTTGACTCGATCCTGAAAGCCTCCTCAAGCGCTTCCTCGAGCGCGTCGCCGGGCAGGAGAACGCGGATTCGCACGTGATCGCTCCCGCCGAGCGTCACCGAGACGCCGTGCTCCTCGTCGAGCAGCAGAGTCGCGCCGACACACTCGTCCGGGTCGGCGAAGCGCTTTCTCACGAGCACCGAGAGCGCCGCCGGATCGATCGAGCCGGGCTCGTAAGCCGTCAGCGAGCCGCCCGACAGCGTGTCCGAAAGGCTCTTCAGAAAAGCGCGCGCCTCTGGCGTCATTTTTTCGGGATCGCCTAGCGCGAAGGGAAAGCCTTCAATGTTACGGGTCAGCGTGAGCTCGGTGCCGATGACCACGTCGCCGCCCTGTCCCGCCTGATCAAACCAAGACATTCTTTTCCACCTCGCTTGTCAGTCCGCGAAGCTCGTCGCGCAGCTTGCAGGCGAGCTCAAAATCCTCCGACCTGATCGCGCCTGAAAGTGCCTCGCGCAGTTCAGCCACTCGCCGCTCGCGCTTTGCCTTCTCTCCGAAGCGCGCGGGAGCGTGTCCGCGGTGGGTGGGCGAGCCGTAGAGCGCCGAAAGCGTCGCGGCGAATTCCTCCTCAAAAGCGCGGTAGCATTCGGGACAGACCGGCGAGCTCTCGGAAAATTCCGTCCCGCAGCCGGGGCAGATGCCTTTTCTCTGTAGTGTGTTCATTTCTGACCTCCTGTTATTTCATATGTATATTGTAACTCATCCGCGCCGAAAAGCGTGTCGGAATAATTGAAACTTCAAAAAAATTTATCACAGAGATTGACTTATCGCTCAAAATGTGGTAAAATAGACGTAAAGGCAAGCTGAATAATCTGAGCTGTCACGCGAAAAGGCTTTCCTTCAGACGCACACGAAAGGATGTTCCGCCGCGCTTTTGGCGGACTATGGATATATTTAATGAAGATCCTCATGACGCTTATGGGGCTTGAGATCGGCGGCGCGGAGACGCATGTTGTCGAACTCTGCCGTGAGCTCGCCGCGCGCGGAATCGATGTCACGGTCGCCTCGAACGGCGGAGTATACGAAAAAACGCTCGCTGAGAGCGGTGTCAGGCATGTGAAGCTCCCGCTCCACACAAAGTCACCGGCGGCGATGCTCAAGAGCTATTTCGGGCTCGAAAAGCTGATAAAAGCCGAGAAATTCGACATTGTACACGCCCACGCGCGCATTCCCGCCTTCATCTGCGGACTGCTCGCGAAAAAACTGAAGTTCAGGTTCATCACCTCGACGCACGGAGTCTACAAGGTCGACCCGCTGCTGACGCTGGCGACCAACTGGGGCGAGCGCGCCGTCGCGGTCAGCTGCGACATAAAGCAGTATCTGATCGACAGCTACGGCTTCCCGTCTGACAACATCTCGATTACGATAAACGGCATCGACACCGCGCGGTTCTCGAAGAATATCGACTCATCAGCACAAAAGCGCGAGTTTTCGCTTTCCGACGACAGATTCCGCGTGACCTATGTGAGTCGCATAGACACCGAGGCGGCGCTTACCGGATTTCTGCTCTGCGACGCCGCCGAGAAGCTCGCTGACGCGATACCCTCGCTCGAGATACTCATGGTGGGCGGCGGAACGGCGTTCGACAAGCTCAAAGCCCGCGCCGGAGAGGTCAACAAAAAGCTCGGGCGCGAGGTGATAAAGCTCACCGGGGCGCGCACCGACGTCGCCGAGCTGATCGCGACCGGGGACATCTTCGCGGGAGTCTCACGCGCGGCGCTCGAGGCGATGAGCATGGAAAAGCCGGTGATCTTAGCGGGCGCACAGGGGTATATCGGAATACTCAGCGAGGACAATCTTGCGCTCGCCGAGTCGACTAACTTCTGCTGCCGCGGCGAAAAGCTCCCGACCGCCGACGACATAGCCGCCGACATAAAGCGGCTCTATGACGCGTTTGATAAAGAGCGCGAAAGGCTCGGCGAGTCCGGAAGGAAGGTTATACTGGCAGGCTATTCTGTCGCGAGAATGGCTGACGATTACCTCGCCGCCTACTCAAAGATGACGCCCTACGCGCCGTACAGGCACGGCGACATCATGATCTCAGGCTACTATGGCTTTGACAACATGGGCGACGACTCGCTGCTCTCGTCGATGATCGAGGGAATAAAGAAGGACATTCCGGACGCGAAGATAACCGTCCTCACGAAATCACCTAAGAAGACGGCGGCGGTCTGCGGCGTCAGGTGCGTCAACCGCTTCAATATCCCGGTCGTCGCGTCTGAGATGAAGCGCGCGAAGCTGCTTATCTCGGGCGGCGGAAGTCTCTTGCAGGACGGAACCAGCCGCAAGAGCCTTTACTACTACGTGACGATAATGCGCATGGCGAAAAAGCGCGGGCTGAAGCTGATGCTCTACGCGAACGGACTCGGTCCGCTCGTCTCTGAGAAAAGCCGTAGGATGGCTGCTGAGATAATCAAAGCCGCCGACCGCGTCTCACTCCGCGAGGAGCGCTCGAAGGAGCTGGCGCGCGAGCTTGGTGTCGACTCGCTGAGCGTCACCGCCGACCCGGCGTTCCTCCTCGAGCCCGCGTCGCGCGAATGGACAGAACACATAAAGCGCCGCGAGAAGATCGCCGGGAGGTATTTCCTCGTCTCGGTCAAGGACGGAAACAACTTCGGCGAGCGCCAGCGCCCCGAGCTCATCGACTTCCTTGCCGCCGACATTTCCGCGCTTTCGGTCGAGCACTCGCTGACGCCGGTTTTCATTCCGATGCACCCAGGCAAGGACAGCGTTTTCACGCGCGAGCTTTGCGAGAAGGTCGGACAGGGAAGAGTTGTCACCGGGCTCACCGCGTCCGAGCTATGCGGACTTTTGGGAGACGCCGAGTTCGCGGTCGGAACGCGACTTCATATGCTGATTTTCGCCGCGAGAATGGGAGTTCCTATGGTTGGCATCTCGTATGACCCGAAGATCGACGCCTTCCTCGGATATCTCGGAGAGGGAAAGAGTCTCGATGTCCGCACGCTCGCGGCAGGCGATCTCTACGCGGCAGGCTGTGAAATACTGAAAGACCGCGAAAACATAGCCGCGAATATCGCCGCGCGCGCCGCTTTTCTCGGCGAGCTTGCCAGAACCGACTGCGCCGCGGCCGCTGAATTTCTTGAACAAATTAATTGAAGGAGAAAAAACATCATGAAAAAACTCACTGTCGCTCTCATTCTCGCAGCTCTGATGCTCGTTTCCTGCTCCGAAACCAAAGCTCCTGACGACACGGAAATAGAAGCCGCTGAGCCGACCGCGGAGCAATTAGCGCTCTTTGAGGGCTATTCGCTTGTCCGCCCTGATATCAGCGACAAGGCGGTCACAGACGCGGCGGTCGCGCTGCGCAACAAGCTCGGACTGACGCTCACGACCGACTGGGTAAACCGCGGCGAGGCGGTTCCTGAGGGTAATGTCGAGTTCCTCGTCGGCGAGACCAACCGCAAGGCGTCGGTTGACGCGCTTGCCGAGCTCACGAGCTACCGCGGGAACTGCACGAACGATTTCATCATCCGGATGAAGGACAACAAGGTTGTGATAAACGGCGGCTCGCCGTCGGCTGTCGCGGCGGGAACGGATTACTTCATGAAGCAGGTGCTCCCGACGGTCGACGCCGAGAAGCTCGCGGACTTCGAGTTCATCTCGCGCCGTGAGTACGAGACCGAGACGATAAACGGTGTCAGCGCTGGCGATTTCGCGATCTTTATTCCGAAAGAGGCTTCGGACGAGACGAGGGCGCTCGCCGAGGAGCTGAAAGCCACAATATTAGAAAAGACCGGCTTCGATGTGCCGATAAGCACCTCCACGGACGGTGTGAAAGCCGGAATCTGGCTCGGAGTCGATTACGGAGAGGGCAAGAAGGCGCTTGAAAGCCTGACCTCCTACCGTAAGAACTGCGGAAACGACTGGCTTTTCAGCGTCAAAGGCGGAAATATCGTCGCGGTCGGAGTCAGCGAGGACGGCACGGCTCAGGCGATAGAGAAGTTCAAGGAAAGCATGGCGTCGATCTTCGGCGCTGAAAATGATAATGAATTCATATACAGAAAGGACTACAAAATGATTAAACTTGCTGGCAGAGACATAGGAGACTACTCGATTCTCCTTCCCGAAAACAACTGCGTCGAAATTAACTCGGCGGCAAAGCGCATAAAGGCGGCGGCTTATGAGCTGACCGGCTACGACCTCCCGATCGTCACCGAGCCGGGCGAGTACAATATCCGCTTAGAGCTCTCGGGCGGACAGACTGCCGGAAGCGTCAGATTCGACGGAACCGACCTCGTTATCTCGGGCGGACATTACGTCGCGGCAGCCGGAGCGGCGAAGGACTTCGTTGACTCGCTCTCGGCGAACACCGAGTACAAGAGCGATTACACGATCTCAAAGACCTTCGACAAAGTCCCGCTGGTCTCCGAGCGTTATCCCGAGATGACTCTCGTCTGGAACGACGAGTTCGATTACGACGGCGGCGAGCTTTATGACCGCGACAAGTGGCTTCAGCGCGCGCAGATGAACGCGAAGGACATGTACAACTCCATGACCGAGCGAAACGTCAAGACCGAGGACGGAAATCTCGTCCTGCGCTCCTGGAAGGAGGAGGACACCTCGATTTCGGACGGCAAGCCATATTCGACGAACATGTCGATGACTACGCGCGATTCCTGCAACTTCTGCTACGGCTACCTCGAGATGCGCGCGAAAGTGCCGTTCGGAAAGGGCTGCTGGCCGTCGTTCTGGATGGTTCAGCGCGACGACATGAAGAACGAGGGCGTAAACTGGGGCGCTGAGATCGATATTTTCGAGGTCTTCGGCTCGAAGGACACGGTAGTTCCGAATATCCACAAGTGGTACAACTCGACCGCGGAGAACTATCACGTCCAGCTCGACGGCAACCGCAAACCGCCGTATGTCTTCAAGGACACGACGAATCTGTCGGACGAGTACCACACCTACGGCTTCTACTGGGACGAGGAGAAGATGGTCTTCTCGGTCGACGGCGAGGACTACTGCACGATGGA
>CAKSOR010000078.1 GCA_934477985.1 uncultured Eubacteriales bacterium | reverse complement strand
GGTCTACCTCGCGAAGGTCACTCCGCCTAAGGTGCGGACGGTCATCGAGACGGCGGTCAGCATGCTCGCGGGCATTCCGTCGGTTGTATACGGTCTGGTCGGCATGCTGATGCTTGTGCCGGGAATCCGGAAGATTTTCAACCTCCCCGACGGCGCGAGCCTGTTCGCCGCGATGATTGTGCTCGCCATCATGATACTCCCGTCGATCATCAAGGTCTCGGTAACGGCACTCGAAGCCGTTCCGAAGGAGTACGAGGACGCCTCTCTGGCACTCGGAGCGACTCCGATTGAGACTTACTTCAGAGTCTCAGTCCCCGCCGCCAGAAGCGGAATCGCAGCTTCGGTTGTGCTCGGAGTGGGACGCGCGATCGGCGAGGCGATGGCGGTCATGATGGTCTCGGGCAACGCCCCGAACATGCCGTCGCTCTTCCAGAGCGTCAGATTCCTGACCACGGCTGTGGCGAGCGAGATGTCGTACTCGTCGGGCTTGCAGCAGCAGGCGCTGTTCTCGATAGCGCTGGTTCTCTTCTTATTTATAATGCTTATCAACGCGACGCTTAACTTCTTCCTGAAGCGGCAGAAATAAGTTCGCTCCCCAAACCGCAAAAGCTGATTATCCAATCTGATTCTTCCCTCCCGAAGCAAACAGCTCACGCAAGCAAAGCATAAGCACCAATCATTCAAATCCGCAAAAGCCAAAAGCAATCAACTACCACAACCAGAGTGCACGGAGCAACCCCAGAGGGGTTGTGAAGTTTACGGGATTAGAACCGTGGGTAGCGCACGGCGCGCGAAATGGAGTCGAACGCCTTCCGCAAAGCTGACAAAAACGAAACAGTGTTTAAAGCTTTAGCGGAGAGGGGGTCGGGGGGGAGGAGCCTTTCTCGAAAGGCTCCTTCCCCTAACAGGCGAACAATTACCGGAGGCAACATATGCACAACAAACTCTCACCAACCCGCCGCCTATGGATCGCGGCTATGAAAATATTCATGTACCTCTGCGCGGCGATCACTGTCGGGCTGGTTTTGTTCATGATCGGGTATGTGATGTATAAAGGCGTTCCGAACATAACATGGAAGCTGCTTTCAACCTCACCAAGCTACCTTGACAACTCGATCGGCATACTGCCGGATATACTGAACACTCTGTATATAGTGGCAGCGTCGATAATCATCGTCGTACCGCTCGGCGTCGGGGCGGCTATCTACCTCACCGAGTACGCGAAGAACAAGAAGTTCGTCGCGCTGATTGAGTACGCCGCCGAGACGCTATCAGGTATTCCCTCGATAATCTACGGACTCGTCGGAATGCTCTTCTTCTGCCAGTTCTGCGGACTCGGAACTTCGCTGCTGGCTGGCGCTCTGACGCTTGTCATCATGAACCTTCCGACCATCATGCGCACGACCGAGGAGAGTCTCAAGACGGTTCCGCAGTCTTACCGCGAGGGAGCTTTCGGGCTCGGCGCGAAAAAATGGCGCGTGATCTACACGGTCGTCTTCCCCGGATGCGTCGACGGCATAGTGACAGGCTGCATTCTCTCGGTCGGACGGATTCTCGGTGAATCGGCGGCTCTGCTCTTCACCGCCGGCGTCGCTCACGCGCTAAACGGCTTTGTTTCCGGACTTATGAGCTCGGGCGCTACTCTCACTGTGGCACTATATGTGTACGCCAAGGAGCGCGGTGAGTTCGGAGCGGCTTTCGCCATCGCGGCTATCCTGATGATACTGACACTCGCGATCAATCTCTCGGCTGAGTTCCTTTCAAAATTCTTCAAGAGGAGAAAATCACTGTGAACATATTCGACGTAAACGATCTCTGCCTCTGGTACGGCAGTCACCAGGCGTTAAAAGAGATAAACCTCCACGTGGAGGAAAAGACGATAACCTCGCTGATCGGTCCGTCAGGCTGCGGAAAATCCACCTTCTTAAAGACTCTCAACCGCATGAACGATCTCGTTCCCGGCGTGAAAACGACAGGTGAGGTGCTCTACCGCGATCAGAATATCTTCGCGCCCGAGGTCGATGTCAGCTGGCTTCGCAAGCAGGTCGGCATGGTCTTTCAGAAGCCGAACCCGTTCCCGATGAGCATCTACGACAACATCGCCTACGGTCCGCGCACACACGGAATCCGCGGGAAGGCTAAGCTCGACGACATCGTTGAGCGTTCACTGCGCGGCGCGGCGATCTGGGACGAGGTCAGCGACCGGCTTAACAAGAACGCGCTCGGACTCTCGGGCGGTCAGCAGCAGAGGCTCTGCATCGCGCGGGCGTTGGCGGTTGAACCCGATGTGCTCCTGATGGACGAGCCTACCAGCGCGCTTGACCCGATCTCGACTTCCAAAATCGAGGAGCTGACGCTCACTTTAAAGGAAAAGTACACGATAGTCATCGTCACACACAACATGCAGCAGGCGGTGCGTATCTCGGACAACACGGCGTTCTTCCTGCTCGGCGAGCTCGTTGAGTACGGAAAGACCGAGGAGATTTTCTCGACTCCGCGCGACAAACGCACAGAGGACTACATCACAGGGAGGTTCGGATAATGAGAAGCAGATTCGACGAACAACTCGCAAGGCTCAAGCACGAGCTCATCGAAATGGGCGCTTTATGCGAGGAAGTTATCGCACTCGCGGCGAAGGCGCTGAACGAAGGCGACCGCAGACTCGCCGAAAAGGTCGCTCCGATTGACTCGGAGATCGACCAGAAGGAGCGCGACATCGAGTCGCTCTGTTTGAAGCTCCTGTTGCAGCAGCAGCCGGTGGCGGGCGATCTCAGGAAGATTTCAGCGGCGCTCCGGATGATAACCGACATGGAGCGCATCGGCGACCAGGCGGAGGACATCTCCGAGATGATCGGTTTCTTAGGCTCAAGGCAGGCGGAGAACGCCGATTTACTGCGCGACATGGCTGAGGCGGCTATCGGAATGGTCACCGGAAGTGTCGACGCTTTTGTGCGCTCCGACCTCGCGCTCGCCGAGAAGGTCGTGAGGGACGACGATATTGTCGACGACTACTTCGACAAGGTGAAGCACAAGCTGATCGAAAAGATCGCGAAAGCCCCCGACGACGGCGAGTACGCGCTTGATCTTCTCATGATAGCGAAGTACTTCGAGCGGATCGGAGACCACGCGGTCAACATCGCCGAGTGGGTGATATTCTCGGTCACCGGCGTGCACAAGGAGGTGCTGACATGATCGCCTGTGTTGAGGACGACGCCTCGATCCGCGACATCGAGGTTTACGCGCTGAATTCCGCGGGTTTTGAGGCTGTGGGCTTCGAGGACGGAAACAGCTTTCTGGCGTCGCTTTCAAAGAGAGTTCCCGAGCTTGTCGTGCTCGATGTGATGCTGCCCGGCGTCGACGGAATCGAGATACTCAAAAGGCTTCGCGCCGACTCAAGATGGAGCTCTGTCCCGGTTGTGATGGCTACCGCGAAGGGCGCGGAGTACGACAAAATCAAAGGGCTTGACCTCGGCGCGGACTACTACCTGACAAAGCCGTTCGGCGTGATGGAGTTCATCTCCTGCGTCAGGGCGGTGCTCAGACGCTGCAAGCCCGAGCCTAAAAGATGCCTGCAAATCGGCGGGCTGATTCTCTCGCCCGACGAGCACATCGTGACGGCTGACTCCGGACGCGTCGACCTGACATACAAGGAGTTCGAGCTGCTGCGGCTCTTCATGTCGCACCCCGGCATCGCCTACACGCGCGATCAGCTTATGGAGCAGGTCTGGGGCAGCGATTACCTCGGTGAGACGCGGACGATTGACATGCACATCCGGACTCTGCGCCAAAAGCTCGGCAAATACGGCGACCTCATCGAGACGGTGCGCGGCGTCGGCTACAGACTGGAGGCTGAGTGATGACCAAAAAGATTTTCCGCTCAATTATGCTTTCGACGATTATAGTTCTGCTCTGCGGGATGGGAGTCGTCATGGGCTTCCTCTACGAGTACTTCTCGGGCGTGCAGAAGGAGCAGCTTCTTGACACGCTGAACCTCCTCTCGACGGCGGTGACCGATTCCCTGCCCGAAGGGACTGAGCGCTACAGGCTGACGCTGATTTCGCCCGACGGAACTGTGCTCGCCGACACAAAGACCGACGCCGAGACGCTTGAGAATCACTCCGACCGTATCGAGTTCATCGAGGCGAAAAACAAGGGCTACGGCGAGAGCGTCCGCTATTCCTCTACGCTTATGGAGAAGACGATGTACGAGGCGAAGCTGCTCGAAAGCGGCAATGTCCTGAGAATCTCGGTCAGCCGCGCGACGGTCGGATTCCTGCTTTTAGGGACTATCCAGCCGACAATCGTCATACTGATAGCGGCGATTCTGCTGTCCGACTTGCTCGCTCACAAGCTGTCGAAAAGAATCGTTGAGCCTTTGAATAAGCTCGACCTCGAAAAACCGCTTGAGAACGACGCCTATGAGGAGCTTTCCCCGCTGCTCGGTCGGATAAACCGCCAGCACGAGCAGATTGACGCGCAGCTCGCCGAGCTTAAACGCAGGACGAGCGAATTCACTCATATCACGTCGAATCTCAAGGAGGGGCTTGTCCTGCTCGACGGCAAGGGCAGCGTACTCACGCTGAACCCGGCGGCTGAGAAGCTCTTCGGAAGCTCCGCGACCGGAGTCGATTTCCTGACGGTTGACCGTTCGCCCGGGATGACCTCAGCGCTCGAAAAAGCAAGGCGCGACGGGCATTCTGAGTTCAAACGCGAAACCGACGGGCGCGTCTGGCAGTTCGACGTCAGCCGGATTGAGGGCGGCGGCGAGGCTATTCTGGCGTTCGACATAACCGAGCGTGAGCGCGCCGAGGAGATGCGCCGCGAGTTCACCGCGAACGTCTCGCACGAGCTGAAGACCCCGCTTCAGGGCATAATCGGAAGTGCGGAGCTCATCGAAAGCGGCATGGTGAAACCGGAGGACACCGCGAGATTCGTCGGGCACATCAGCTCGGAGGCAAAGCGTCTGGTGACGCTGATCGGCGATATAATCGAGCTTTCCGAGCTTGACGAGGGAGTTGAGCTGCCAAAAGGTGACGTGAACGCGGCGAAGGTCGCCGAGAGCGTGATTGCCGAGCTGACACCCGCGGCTGAGGGAAGGAACGTGACGATCTCGAGCGAGCTTTCGGACGCCGTTGTGAAGTGCAACGAGAGCCTGCTGCGCGAGGTGATCTTCAACCTGACCGACAACGCGATCAAGTACAATAATGACGGCGGAAGCCTGAAAGTGACCGTCGCGCCTGACAAAAACGGCTGTAGGATCGTCGTGTCGGATACCGGAATCGGAATCCCGGCTGAGGCTCTGCCACATGTGTTCGAGCGGTTCTACAGGGTTGACAAGAGCCATTCGAAGGCTTCGGGCGGTACCGGTCTCGGGTTGTCGATTGTCAAGCACGCGGTAATGTGCATGGGTGGAAGTGTGTCCATTAACAGCGAAATAAACAAGGGCACGTCTGTGACGGTGAAGATTCTTTGATTATTCATTATTCATTAGCCGCGTAGCGGCGACATCATTATTCACTATTCAATAAAAAAACGTCCGGCTATCGGGAACTTACCCTTTAGCCGGATTTGCTTGTTTTGTTGGCTGACCGCTTGCTTGTGGTATGCCGTCGCTTTCTGGTGAAGTCTGTTGGCTATACGTTTGTCTGTGGCGTGCCGACGTTTTTTTATTGAATAGTGAATGAATGATACGAGCAGCTACGCAGCTCGATGAATAATGAATAATAAAAAGAGACTTGAATTACAAATTGGTTCTCCACTCTCTTGGTGAAACGCCGACGGACTCCTTAAATACCCTGTGAAAATGCTCATCAGAGCCGTACCCGACAATCTGTCCGATCTCGGCTATACTCCCCTGACCCGCCGCGAGCAATTTCTTCGCCTCGGCTATCCTGACCTCATTCAACAGTTTACTGAACGTCTTTCCGGTCGTCTTCGCCACGTATCTGCACAGGTAGCTGCGCGAGTATCCGAAGTCGCTCGCCGCCTTTTCGAGCGATGTTGTGCTGTAGTTCTCACGCAGGTAGGCGTAAATGCGCGCGCTGTTCTCTCCCCTGCCCGACTCGGAGCGTATCGCGGCGTCGTTTGAGTGGTCGCGCACCATGAGACAGAAGAGCTCGGTCAGTCTCGACTCGCTGAGTATCCAGAAATACGGCTTATGGTTCATCAGATCCATGTAGATGAGCACCGCGAGTCGTCTGACCTCGCCGTCTTCGCCGGTGCGGAAATTTATGTAGGTGTCGCGTCCGCCGCGGATCGCGTCGCGGAAAAAACCCGACAGTATATCGTCCTCCTCAAGCCAGGCGAAAAACGCACGCTCGAAGGTTGATTTCCTTATATAATACTTGATGACCGCGCAGTCGTCGGTGAAGACCCTGACATAATGCGGCGTCTCGGGCGCTAAGATATTGAAGTCTCCGGGCTGCATACGGACGGTGGTCTGGCGCCCGGTGCTCTCGTCGAGGATTACCGAGCAGTTTCCAGAAAGGCAGTAGTTTATCTGGAAGAAATCGTGCACGTGAGAGAGATGCCGGTCGTAGCGGAAGTGCCTTGCCACCGAGACATTCGACTGCGTGAACTGGAAGTTGAAGCGGTATTTCTCGTAGTAGTAGCTTGCGTGCTCCCAGAAATCGCCGGTCTCGCCGCTCGTGTAGAGTCTTTTGAAGAAGTACTCGATCGGCGTCAGCTCGGAGAGGTATCTGATGGTGTCGTCGATGCCGTTCAGATGGAGCTTCTGCTGATTCGCCTCGTGCTCGAGCTTCAGGCGGTTGAATTCCTCACGGATGGTTTCCATGTCATCACTTCCTTTTTTATATTATACCACAGACCCGCTCGATTGTCAAGAGGTCAATATATATCAATTTTTGGTAAACCCATGTCATTGACAAGCCGTGAAAAGCGTGGTATAATATATACAGTTCAGAAATCGAACCCGAGCCGGAATTCGTCAAATATTCCGGCAAGAACAAATCTTTAGTGTTGAAAGGACGAACATCATGAAAAAATTCGCTAAAATTCTCGCGACAACTTTAGCCGCGGCGGCAATCCTCGCTACCAGCGCTTCGGCGGCAATCGGTGACATCAAGGTCAAGACCGGCGGCGTAACCAAAGCTCCTGTCCAGGACGGCAAGATAACCGCTGAGGAGTACGGCAGCTGCACTCCGCTTGTACTCGACGGCTCGGGCAAGAACACCGAGGGCACATGGGCCGGCACCAAGTGGCAGACCGAGAAGTTCACGATCTACTCCGCGTGGGACGCTAAGAACCTCTACATAGGCGTCACCGTCGAGGGCGACACCACCAACAATCAAGTCGCGAAGGATACCCTCAAGGACGCTTGCCCCTTCGGCAAGACCGACTCCTTCCAGCTCGGCTTCAACCCCGGCGCTATCGTCAAGGGACAGCATCCGGTTCTCTTCTGCATCGGACTCAATGAGGGCGAGTGCTATGTGCACGCTGACGCTTACCGCTCCGAGAAGGACGGCGAACAGTCCCCGTTCGACTACAAGAAGCTCAAGACCTACTGCACCAAGTACTCGGCTTCGGGCATCAACTACGCTTTCGAGGTCGCTATTCCGTGGACTGAGATCTGCGTCAAGGGCGCCGGACGTTCCGGCGAGGGCGCGAAGGTCTTCGACATGACCGGCGAGCTTAAGAACATCAAGGCTGGCTACGAACTTCCCTTCTTCTTTGTTTACACCGATAAGGACGCTTCCGGCGGCAATATCTACATCCGTTCCGACGCCACCACCGGCGCAAAGTGGGTCGCTGAGGAGATGGGCTCGATAGCTCTCCAGCTCCAGGCGGCTCCGAAGAAGACCACCACCGCGGCTCAGACGGCTGACGCTTCGGCGCTCGTTGTACTCGTTCTCGCGGCTTCGGCAGCAGGCTTCGCAGCATTCAAGAAGAGAAAGTAATCTCACCCGCGCTTAAACTACGCTGAATTCCCCTTTTTCATTGTGCGTGCCTCTCGGGTAAAACCGAGGGGCATATTTTGTAAAACAAAAAAAGAAGAGGTCGAAACCTCTTCAAAGCGCCATTGCCAAGTTCATGTAACTGTTCACGGCAGGTGAGCGTGTGACGCGAACGGGTGAACCAGTTCAGGCGCTGCCTGAATTGGTGAATCCCCCAAGATAAGCCGTAAACAAACGACTCAGAAAGACTAACCTTGACTTTGCCCGCGGGGGCTCCCCGCCGCAGGTGAAGCAATTCTCGATATCCGGGAAGTTCACAGAGAACATTCCGCCGTCCTCAGGCGTGAAGACCGCCGGGTATACGTATTTTGGCATGTGATCATCTCCCCTCAGTTTATTATATCACACTCCGGCGCGTTTGTCAAGCTCACGCAGAAAATGTTTACCCGCGTCTCATAAAGATACTTGACCAGGCAGGTGAGCGTGCCAACGCGAACGGGTGAACCAGTTCAGGCAGTGCCTGAACTGGTGAATCCCCCAAGATCAGCGATGAGCAAACGACTATCGCGAGCCAAGCCTTGACTTTGCCCGCGGGGGCACCCCGCTGCTAAAATAAGTTTTAGAAAAATCAACATTTATCATTGACAAACCACCCAACATGTGGTATAATGTAAAAAAGCACCAAATCACGAGGTAACAAAAATGTCTGACTCCATCAGATTCATGGTCTTCTCCGACCTGCACTACAAAAAACATATGTACGCCGCGACAATCGGCGCTATGCTCGACCCCATAATCGAACGCGCTCACGATACGAATTCCGATCTTCTCCTCCACGCCGGAGACCTCTGCAACGACTACAAGGGCTCGCCCGAGCTCCTCTCGCGTCTGCTCGACAACAAGTACAATCTCCCGGTCTACGGCGTATTCGGAAACCATGAGCTCGAGTCGCGCGGAAACACGGTTGAATCGGTCACGCCCAAGCTCACCAACCGTCCCGTTATCGGTCACAACTACTATTATTTCGATTGCAAGGGCTATCGTTTCGTCTGCCTTGACACAAACTATTCGCTTCTCGACGGCAAGTGGGTGCACAACACCGAGGCAAGCTGGGGCGCTCCTAAGGACTCAAAGCTCGAAAACTCTCTCGGTCCGGAACAGCTTGACTGGCTCGAGAAGGTTCTCACCGACGC
>CAKSOR010000077.1 GCA_934477985.1 uncultured Eubacteriales bacterium | reverse complement strand
GGTTACTACACAATTAATGCTTTACTTTTGTGGGGATTGGGGCGAATTTTCTGATCCGCCGCTTCTAGAAGAGGATGAGTTTCAATTGCATGCTGTGGGTGTGCCGCAGGCGGCACAAAGTGCCGTCGACCTCGCCCTGCGAGGTCGATGAGGAGCGAAGCGACTCACCTGCGTTCGCCGCGGCGCTACGCCGCGGCGAATCGCGAAACGGCGCGGCATCGCGCCGTTTCGCGCGCGATGGGGTTGCGGCATCGCTCCGGCGAGTCTCAGAAACATTGCGTTCCTGTCTCGTAACAGTACCGCCAGTTCATCCTTTTCCCGGTTCTATGAATCGAATATAACGCCCGCTCACTGTTGTCTTTCCTCTCCGGCATGACGAAATGACAACCGGTTGTCATCCAATCATGATTCGTCATGCGAACAAATGGCTGCCGCTATGCGCGACAGCCACTTTCCTTTACTTGTTCTCTTCGTTCGACTCGCCGAGAATTGAATTCATGTAGTCCTCGAAGCTCTTGAACTTCGCGGGCTGTTCACGCTTATTATTCTCCTTGGTCTCCCTCGTTCCATAGGTCGCGACAAGCTCGTTCACTTCCTCGCTCGACATCTTCTCACCGTCGTTGTAAATCGGCTGGGATTTCTGCGGCGCGGGACGGTCGGAACGGCGATTCGGACGGTCGCCTCGCGATCCTCTGTCTGAGCGTCTGCGGTCAGGACGGTCGTTCCGGTCGCTCCTTCTCGGGCGGCGGTCCGATCTCTCGAACTTCGCGGGGGTTTCGGGAACACTGAATCCCGCGCTCTCAAGATAAATCACAACGCGGCGGTTGCTGTCCTCTCCGATTGAGTTCGTCGAGACGCCATCTATGCCCTGGACCTCTGAGTGGATTATGCGGCGCTCATATGGGTTCATAGGCTCGAGCATGACCGGCTTTCCGGTCTTCGCGACCTTATCCGACACGCGGCGGGCGAGCGCTCTCAGCGCAACTTCGCGCTTCGCGCGGTAGTTCTCGATGTCAACCGTGATGTGAACATAATCTCTCGACTCGTCCTCCTCGCGCTTGTTCGCCGCGAGGTTAGCGAGGTACTGGAGCGCGTCGAGCGTGTCGCCGTGGTGTCCGATCAGAACTCCCGCCGCGTCGCCGGTCACGGTGATCGCTCGGTCGGATTTGCGGACTCTCGTCATCTCTACCTTCGCGTCGATGTTCATGTCGGCGAGCAGCGTCTCGATGAATTCCTTCGCGGCGTGGTCTCCGCAGCCTCTTGTCTGGGGCTCGGACTCGCCTTCCGCTGGCTCGGTCTCTTCGGGCGCGGCGGCTTCGACCTCGGTCTCTGCCTTTGTCTCAGACTCAACCTTGACCTCGGACTCTGCCTTGTTTTCGGGCTCTGTCGGCGCCTCGGGTTCGGGTTTGATCCCGGGCTCCGCTTTGGTTTCAGGCTCGGATTTGACCTCCGGCTCTGCCGGAGCTTCCGGCTCGGTCGGGGTCTCTGCCTTGGCTTCAGTTTTTGT
This sequence comes from uncultured Eubacteriales bacterium, assembly GCA_934477985.1. GTDB lineage: Bacteria > Bacillota > Clostridia > Oscillospirales > CAG-272 > Flemingiibacterium. The sequence goes on along the minus strand of CAKSOR010000077.1, from coordinate 7,644 downwards.
CTCGGGCTCGGGGCTTGCAACTATCTCCTCGACGAAGATCTTTACCTTCGCAGGGGATGAGCCGATGCCGAAGAACCCGATCTTCTCACGTTCGATGATCTCGTACTCGAGTTTTTCGGTCTCCATGCCGAGTTTCAGTCCTGCCTCGGCGAGTGCCTGCTCGACTGTCTTCGCGGTGAAGAGCAGTTCTTTTTTCATTTGCTTACACCTTCTTCTTTACTTGATCTATTTGAGCTTGGGGGCGTCGTCTGGGTTCACGCCCTCTTTGAGTTCGGGCTTTTTGTCCTTGGGGTCGGTCGTTCCGGACTCCTCACCGGGCTCGGATTCCTCAGGTTTCTTCCCGGTCTGAGCGTCATCATAGTCTTCGTCGTCGATGTGGTGGAGCGAACGCACCTTCTGCTTCTCGCTCTTCTTTATCTGTCGCTTCGACATGTTCGCCTCGCGCTCAGCCGCCTTGTAGTCCTCCTCGGTGAATCTCGGGATCGGGAACATCTTGTTGAGGATCAGCTGCTGGAGTACGCCGAGGATGTTTCTGAACACCCAGTAGATTCCGATCGCAGCCGCGACGGTGAACGAGATGTATACCGAGAGAAGCGGCATCGAGAGATTCATGATCTTCATCGACATATCGTTCTGAGCGTCGGTGTTCGGGTTGTACATCAGCTTGCGGTTGATGAACGTGCTTCCGTAGGTGACGATCAGCGTCAGGAGCGGCACTATGAGAAGCCAGCTGAAATTCGTGAAGCTCGGGGTCTGCGAGAGGTCCATCGCGCCGCCTAATATCGTGAAGTTCGGCAGCACGTCCTCGCTGACCGACTTGCCGGCGTTGTCGACGAAGTTATCGAGTCCGAGCTCGCGCATTCTGTTCAGGAGGTCGATCTGTCTGACCGCCTTGCCCTCGGCAAACGCCTCGAAGCCGGTCATGTTCGCCGCCGACATCAGCTCGTAGACCTTCGCCTGTATCGCGGTGATCGTTTCGACGGTGAAGCCGCAGACGTATTTGAGCGGGCTTATGACGACGTTATAGAGCGAGAAGAGGATCGGGAGCTGGATCAGCATCGGCAGGCAGCCGCCCATCGGGTTGAAGTTCTCTCTCTGATAGAGCTGCATGATCTCCTCGTTGAGCTTCTGCTGCGTGACTTTGTCCGTCCTTCCGGCGTACTTGTTGCGGATCGCCATTTCCTTGGGTCTCAGCGACGCCTGTTTGACCGAGTTCTTCTGCTGTTTGATACCGAGCGGGAAGAGGATTATCTGAAGCACGAGAGCGAAGAAGAACAGCGCCAGCGCGTAGTTGTTCGTCAGCTCATAGCCTATCTTCAGTATCCATCCGAGCGGTATGTTGATAATATCCCAGATGCTTGTCATCTTCTTATGTGAACACTCCTTTATTTTTCGGAATTTTTATTTCTTCGCTTTGGCACGGGGTCGTAGCCTCCTTTTCCGAACGGGTTGCAGCGCAGCACGCGCCAGATCGTCAGCGCGAGTCCGACGATGACTCCCCATTCCTCAAAGGCTTCGATCGCGTACTGCGAACAAGTCGGGGTGAATCGGCAGCAGGGTGGTTTCAGCGGCGAGATGTATTTCCTGTAGAGCTCTACAATTGCAATAAAAAGCCGCTTCATTGTTCCTTGTTTTCCCCGCTTTCAGGGGATGCCGTGCTCCCGGACCTCTTATCGGTGCTCCTGGCATAAAGTCCGAGATTATCGAACGCCGCCGAAAGATCCTTCGCAAGATCCTGGCTCCTTGCGTTCAGTACCGACGAACGGGCGACTATGACTATCAGAAAGCCCTGCTTTATCGGTCGTTTCGTGGCTCCGGCGTATCCTTCGCGGATTATCCGCTTCGCGCGGTTTCTCTCGACCGCGCCGCCGAGCTTCTTTGTGACTGTGATGCCGACGCGGTTATGCCGGCGCTTCTTCGGGTCGGCTCTCTGTATCCGCCCTGCCGCGTAGTCGGGCAGTATATACACGACAACCCGGCGTCCCACGAATTTCTTGCCCTTCGCGTACGCCTTCGAATATAAATGATTTTCACATATCGTGTATCTCATTCTCCCGATCCTTTGCACATAACAATAAAACCCCCGAATATACGGGTTTCTCCCGAGCATTTCGGCGGTCTTTTGTGACTCTTCGTCAAATACGCCTCTCGCGGGCTCTCCCGTTTTCGGGAGAGCTCTTTTTTTCGAGGTCGTACGTCAGAAACGAAAACTCAGTAGGTGAGTCTCTTTCTGCCCTTTGCGCGTCTTCTCTTGAGGACCTTTCTTCCGTCAGCGGTCTTCATTCTCTTGCGGAAACCGTGCTCCTTCTTTCTCTGGCGCTTCTTCGGCTGATATGTTCTGAGCATTCTTTTGACACCTCCTTCAGGGTTATTCACAGACCTCGCCACGCTCATAAAACATGGCGGATCGGAATTTACAAAATGACATCTACTATTATACACAACAATTCGGGGGTTTGTCAAGTCTTTTTCGAAAAAATATTTGGATGTTCGAAAAAAATTAACGAAAGACGCCATGAAAATACACCTCTTTCGTGCTTGAATCTCGCCCGGGGTACTTGATTTCTGGGCGGATTTGTGGTATAATATTTTTAATTATTATATTATTAGAAAATAATCCTCGCTTTCACCGGAAATTTCAGGTACTCTCATTACTGTTTATCGGGAATTTCCTTGTCAAAACTCAAAGGAAAGGAAAATCTATGCAGCCCTACAACGAAATCTGGTCGCTCGCTCTTGATGAGCTCCGGCTGATCTATTCGTCTACTATCGTCGATCTCTGGTTCTCAAGGCTCGTCCTCTGCGACCTCAACGACGAGCGCGCCGTGCTTATCTGCGACGAGAGCTACAAGTACGCTCTCATCAACTCAAAGTACAAGGACAATATCCGCGACGCGTTCGAAAAGGTCCTGGGCTTCCCGGTAGACGTCATCGTCGTCGACAAAAAGTGCAATCCCGCCGAGTACGCCGAAAATGTCCCCTATGAGAGCTCCGGCGCGGTCAATTTAGCCGATCTGCCTCAGTACGGCGCGCCTGAAAACGACGGAGTCGTCGTCACCGACGCCGCGCCCGCTTATTTCGCCGCCCCAGCCGCCGCTCATCCCCGCAATCAGCCTCCTCATGAGAAGAACGGCACGCAGACCTATCAGCGCGAATATACCTTCGAGAACTTCATCGTCGGAAACTCAAACAAGTTCGCCCACGCCGCCTCGATCGCCGTCGCGAACGAGCCCGCCTGCAAGGCGAACGCCGATTCCTACGCCTATAACCCTCTCTTCATCTACGGTCCGAGCGGCATCGGCAAGACTCACCTGCTCTACGCTATCACCAATCACATAAAGAAGACCCGCCCCGAGCTCAGGATTCTCTATCTGAAGGGCGAGGACTTCACCAACGAGATGATCGACTCGATTGCCAAGAAGACCACCTCGCAGTTCCGCGACAAGTACCGCACCGCCGATGTCCTCTGCATAGACGACATTCAGTTCATCGCCGGACGCGACTCGACGCAGGAGGAGTTTTTCCATACCTTCAACGCGCTCTGGGAGGACCATAAGCAGATAATCCTCACCTCCGACCGGCCGCCCAAGGACATCCGGACTCTTGAGGACCGCCTGAAATCCCGCTTCGAGTGGGGCGTCACCGCCGACATCCAGCCGCCCGACGCCGATCTGCGCGCCGCGATTATAAAGAAAAAGGCGGAGCAGATGAATATCCAGCTCGGCGCCGAGGTCGTAAACTTCCTCGCCGAGAATCTGAAGTCAAATATACGTCAGGTCGAGGGCGCTATAAAGAAACTCGGCGCGCTCAGCCTCCTCACCGGTACGCCGATAACCGTCGAGCTCGCCAAGAACTCGATCGCCGATCTCATGACCGGCGGCGAACCCGTCAGCGTCACAATCGACCGGATCATGGAAAAGGTCGGAAAGAAGTACGGCGTCTCGGTCGACGACATCAAGGGCGCGAAACGCACCAAGGATATTGCCTACGCAAGACATATCACGATATACATGATACGTAAGCTCACCGATATGTCGCTGCCGCAGATCGGCAAGCTCTTCAAGCGCGATCATACCACCGTACTCTCGTCGATAAAGACCATCGAGCGCGAGATCAGCGCCAATCCCTCGATTGATATTGAGATTACGGAGCTCACCAAGGAGATCAAGGGCTGAGATCGGTCCCGACGCTCCGGATGAGAGGGCTGACAGGGTGTGTCTACAGCTTTTCAAGAGGGTTTGGGGTGAGTTTTCCACCTGTTTTCCACAGGGTGTTTAAAAAGGTGTGGGAATTTCGGGGTAGCATCTCGGAGAAGCCCCTCCGCGCCTTTATTCACGGCTGTTGGATGTGCGCTGTGATAACTGTTGAAAGCGCCCCGCGATCCCCCCGCTGACACGCTGTCTTCCACAGATCGGAGTCGGCCCGGATTTCTACAGTTTCTACAGACGGCGTCAGACTTCAGGTGTGTTCTCAACAGAAGTCTGCACATTGTAACAGGAAGATTTCCACATTTCTCCACAGGGCGCGGGCACGGGAGAAAATCTCCACACAAATCCACATCACCATGCACATGGAAATCCGAGGGGGAGAATGGAAAAAGTTCCAGTAAAGACGCCCGCTTTCGGGAGTTTCCACATTCCTAAGACCCCCTACTACTGCTACTGCTATAAATAGTATCTCTCTTTCTCTTTTTTGAAAAATTAAAAACGGTGAAAAACACAGAAGCTGTTGAAAGAGAGATTTTAATGAAGTTGATGCCTGATGTATAAATATGCATCGGGTTGAAAGGAAAGAATATGAAGGTCAATTTTACTCAGTCGGTTCTCGCCGAGGCTATCAATATTGCGATGTCATGCGTCTCGAATAAGAGCACAATCGCCGCCGCCGGCGGAATACTCATCAATTGCGAGGGCGACCGCGCGGTTCTCGTCTCCTATGATCTCGAAAAGGGTATCAGGATTGAGATAGACGCTGATATAGTCGAGCACGGCGCCTGCATTATAGACGCCCAGAACCTTAACTCGATTATAAAGGTAATGCCCGCTGGTCTCGTCACTCTTGAGGTCAATGATACCTGGAGGGCTAAGCTCTCGTCGGGTAAGTCCGAGTTCGAGATCAACGCCATGAACTCAAAGGAGTATCCGACTCTGCCCGATATTACTAACCGCAGAGGATTCAGGATAAAGCAGGGCGAGCTTAAGGATATGATCACCGGTACCCTTTTCGCTGTCGCTCAGAACGACGCCAGACCTACTTTCAACGGCGCGTTCTTCAGGATTGACGGTAACCGGATCACCACCGTCGGGTGCGATACCTTCAGACTCGCGATAAGAGAAAAGGTATGCGGGCTCGAGAACAGCGAGGAACAGCCGGTCATCGGCGAGTTCATAATCCCGGGAAGAACGCTTACCGAGGTAGTCAAGCTCCTCTCTGAGCCTGAGAAGACGGTTGAGATCAATATCGCGAGAAAGCAGGTCATCTTCAGATTCGAGGAGAGGTCGATAATCTTCTTCACGAGACTTATCGACGGCGAGTATATAGACTATGAGCGGATAATCCCGAAAAACAGTACGATATTTGTGGATATAGATTCCGCCGCTTTCGTCGGCGCGCTTGAACGCGCCTCGATCGTCTCGGATGAGTCGGCGGGCAAGAATAAGTCGGGCGCGCGCTGCCACTTCCATGACAATGTCCTTGAGATCACGTCGGTCTCCGCGAGCGGTAAGGTCTATGACGAGATTCCCACCTCGCACCAGGGAGGGGATATCGAGATCGGCTTCAACTGCCGCTACCTCACCGAGGCGCTCAGGTACTCGCAGTGCGATAAGGTCAGACTCTCGCTCTCAAGCCCCTTTATCAGCATGATAATCGAGCCGCTCGAGAAGAATGAGAACGATACGTTCACTTACCTCGCGCTGCCGATAAAGATGCTCAAATGACCGTAACAGAGGTCAGATATAAGTCGTTCCGGAATATCGCGGAGGCTGAGATTCCGCTCTCGCCCGGGGTCAATGTCTTTCTCGGGAATAACGCCGAGGGCAAGACCAACGCGCTCGAGGGGATTTACCTGATGGCCGCCGGAAAGAGCTTCCGGACGCCCAGAGAGCGCGAGATGGTCAGGTTCGGCGATGAGTTCTTCGAGGTCTCGCTCACGATGGAGGACTCGAGACGCCGGCAGACGCTCTCGTTCAAAGCCTACTCGGCTGAGTCGTCGAAAAGGCGCGAGTGCCGTAAGAACGGCGTTCCGATCGCTAAGATCGGCGAGTTTTTAGGCGTGTTCCGCGCCGTGCTCTTCTGCCCCGAGCATCTGTCGGTCGTCAAGGACGGTCCGGCTGAACGGCGCGGATTCCTCGACGTCGCTATTTGCCAGCTCAGACCGATGTATCTCGCCGCGCTCTCGAGACACAACAAGATACTCACCCAGCGAAACGCGCTGTTAAAGCAGCTTGCCGACGGAGAGGGTGAGCGCGGGCTGCTCGATGTCTACTCCGAACAGCTCGCCAGAGAAGCCGCGTTTATCTACGAGACCAGGCGCGAGTATATAAAGGCGCTCGACAGACATGTGAAGCGCTTCTTCGAGGAGCTGTCGGATGTCAGCTCCAAGGGCGAGACGCCTGAGTTAAAATTCAGGAACAGCCTGAAAAACGATCTCCTGTCGCCCGAGGAGGCGCTCGAGGGCTACAGAAAGGCTCTGAACGCCAACACCGGGCGCGAGATCGCCGCCGGAGCGTCGCTCTATGGGTCGCATAAGGATGACATCGAAATCTGCCTTGACGGGCGTGAGGCGCGTCTGTACGCCTCTCAGGGGCAGCAGAGATCGCTGGCGCTCGCGATGAAGCTCGGCGAGGGCGAGATCTCAAGGGAGTACTCTGGCGAGTATCCGGTATTTCTCTTCGACGACGTACTGTCTGAGCTCGATCCCGCGAGACAGAAGTTTCTGCTGTCAAGGCTCGGCGAGCGGCAGGTTATAATGACCGCGTGCACTCCGCCGCCGTTCACCGGCGAGGCTGAGTTCATAATGGTCGAGGGCGGTCGGTACCAGCCGACGCCGAAAGGAGCGGGCTGAAATGTATCTGCACGCCGGAAACAACTATATGATCCGCACAAGGACGATAATCGGCGTCTTCGACATGGACACCGCCACGATGACCGGCGCTACGAGGGGATTCCTTCAGAACGCCGAGCGGTCGGGGCGGATGATTAACGCCAACGAGGATATTCCGAAGTCCTTTATACTGACCGAGGACGGCTCGGTCTATACCTCGCAGATCTCAACAGCGGCGCTTGTCGGCAGGGCCGGGGCGCTGTATGACAGCGAGTGACGCGGGGCTTGCGCGACGCACTGAAGTGCTTGCGCGGGTTGCTCGCTGAGTGGCTTGCGCGACGCTGGAAGGTGCTTGCGCGGATGGCGCGGTGGCTTTCGAGAATGACGAATAAGCCCGAAAGGGCTTGATAATAATGACTCTTCAGAGTATGACTAACGAAACGATGATTCTTTACCCGATGTGCGGGTGAAAAAGGACGGCTCTTCGCTTCATCCCTTGCTGTGACAAACATGGTGTGCTGTTATAACCTCCTGTTTGAAAAGGTTTAGGGAAGGGTGGGGGGCGTCGGGGGGCGGGAAACCCCTTTCCTCAAAAGGGG
>CAKSOR010000076.1 GCA_934477985.1 uncultured Eubacteriales bacterium | reverse complement strand
GCCTGAGAGTCTCCTCCATGACCTCCGACGGGTCGGAGCCGCCGAGGAAAAGCTTCTGCGCGCGGAGAATCCCGAAGTCGATATAGCGTCCGAGAATCGTTCTTGATATATCGGATATGTCGCGCCTCAGCATCTCGTCGTCGGTCGTGATCCCGGAGAGAGCGCGGAGAATATCCGCGGCGGAGTTTTGCAGCTTTCCGGCGGGCTCAAGCAGTTCGTCGAAGCGATCCGGCTCGCCTGAGAACGGCGCGCGGTTTATGATTATCGGGAAGATGTCGTTGTCGCTCTGGTCGTAGCCCTTCGTGTGATATGAGCTCCAGGCGCGCAGCTCAACTATCGGCATGAACTCGTGCCAGAGCCTTGTCATAAGCCCGGTCTGAGCCGCCGGATAGCGGTCGAGACAGTATCGGTCGACCAGCTCATCTATCGTGAGCGTGTCGCTGTCCCAGGCGTTTCTCGCGAGATATTCGGTGATCAGCGTGTCGCCGTGCGAAAGCTCGGGCCAGAGGATGAGTCCCTTGCACATCGGGTCGGCTTTCGCGAGCTTCAGCCGCTCGTTCGTCAGCCCGTAGTAACCGCGGAACTCGCTGTTCGGCTCGTAGCCGCTGAAGATTCCGAAGACCCAAGGGAATCTCCCTACAACGCCCCAGTTCGTGAAGTTGCTCTCACGGGCGGTGTCCGATGTGTAGTCTAAGATGATCGACTGGTTCGGGTCGAGCTCGGCGACCAACCGCCGCACCTCCTCCGGCTTGTAGAACATCCAGAGATCCCAGCTCGCGATGAAGAGCTTCGCGTTCGGGTACTTTTCGGCGAGATGCGCGGCGACGCGGCGATAGACGTTGAGCTTCAGGCGCATGTTCTCCTCGCGGTCGTCCGAATAGCTGCGCTCGGCGAGTCCGATTGTATGGAAGAGCTCGGGTCTGCCGTACTCGCGCACATAGGTATCGGTCAGCCTGAAATAATTGTCGAGGTTCTCGTCCTTGCGGATATCCCAGACAAGCCCGGTCTGCTCGCGGTAGCCGCCAGACTTCTGCGACAAAAGCTCGGGCTTCACGCGCTCCAGGAACTCAATCGGCGTGCGCGAATACCAGTGGGTCATCGTCCCGCAGTCCTCGGGGTGCATCAGGTCGCGCTCAAAGGCGTAGGAGAGCAGCTTCTGGCGCAGCTCACCGCGATACTTGAGCGACCAGAAGAGCGTCCGGTCATCGTATCCGCCGCCGGCTTCGGGGAGCGGTTTGTCGCGGTCAGGGTAGCTCACGATGTCCGGGAAGGCGCGCTGGAAGAGATCGTCAATACCTATCCGGAGCATGAACATATTCAGGCGCTTCTTGAGTATCCAGTCGATCTCGCGCTCCCAGTCCTCAGGGCTCCAGTGCTCCGCCTGAAAGCGGTGCAGACTGCGGTGAGCGAAATATCTGAGCCCGCGGTACTCAAAGCGCGGCGACTCGGAAAGATCGATGTCCGAGACCGGAAGCTTGACCGCAGTCAACCGGTCGCCGTCCCAGAAATACCGGCAGCCGCAGAAGACCTCGAAATAGCGGTAAACCGCGTAGATCGCGGCTCGCGGACGTCCGGCGGCAAAGAAAACGACCGGGCGGGATTCGATATTCGTCGATAATATCCGGTAATTGTCCGTGCCGTACCTGATACCGAAATCGTCTATAAGACGCTTGAAATACGCGTCGGCGGTAAAATGGTTGACCGCGTCAGTGCCTATGACGATGATCGGCGAGCCGTCGTCAGGAAGCGGATCGCGGTCGGTGATGAGCGCGCACTCCGCGCTGCCGACCTTTTTCGCGAGCTCTTCAAAGGTCCCGGCGGCGACGCGGTAGGCGCTGTGTGCGTGATATGGGCGGATGATCGTCAGTTTCATTTTAATGCTCCTTAATCAATCTGAAAACAGTTTTTGATCCTGTCTTATTATACCAGACATCGAAGAACTTTGCAATAGCTTTTCAAAAAAAAGTGACGGAACATTCTGCGCAATGTTCTGCCTATTCTCCGCGTGGTGACGCGTTTCATGGTTGCCGGACTGATTTTAGCAAAATTGTAAATCAAATATTGCAAAATCGTAAAAACAGGCGTGCATTTCAATTTTTTTCCAGAAATCTCTTGACAAAATCCCAATTGCATGGTAAAATATATATATGTTAATTCAATTTAAAGACATATTTTAAGCACGGAGGATATGTCTTTTACCGCCAGTCCGTGAATATGAATAAAATTATGCCGGATAGAGACATTATTTTTCATTTGCGTGATATTCTTTCAAACCGCGCATTCAAGCACGCAACACTTCCATTTGTGGTTTGCAGAAAAGACACCCGTGTTGTCGACAAATCGCCAGCCGCTGATCTCGCGGTGGCAAATGAACTCAGAAAATCGAGTTACGCCAGTAAAAGCACTAAGATGAGCTCTGTCGCTCGTCTTAACGGTGAGGCCATCGCGCCGACGGTCTATACCACAAAGAACGGCAACAACGTCTTCATGCTGGATTACAGCATCTCAGTCGACGGTATCGGATGCCTGATCATGGCAATGCCGTTGCTCGGCAACCCATATGAAGAGAGCTACTCAGACCACGTTGACTGGGCGATCAGCCACATGAAAAACATCATCCAATCCAGCCTTTACGATCTCCTCAATGACGAGGCGATCCCCGGAACAATGCTGGAGACAAACAACGCACTGCGCGACGCACGGCACGCCATGTATATCTACGAACAGCTGAAACAATATTGCGGAAGTATATCCCGGGCGATACTGCCGACCGAGTTTCCGACAATGCTCAAACTTTTTCTCTCTGAATTCAACAACTGCCTGAAAGAGTATAAATCGTCGATAACAATAAACCTGCCTGAGTCGATCCGTGCTGTGAACGTGGAGATCAACAAAGACGGATTTTTTTCTTTGATCTCTGAACTTCTGCTGACTCTGTACATAATGTCGGACGACAAAAAATTAAACGCCGATGTCAGAATCGTGCCGGAAGCGATAGAACTGTCGTTTTCGACCGCATTCATCGGCAAATCCGACGCGGAAAACAAAAAGCCGCTTCTGACGGACTATAACTGGCTCTCGCTCGACTCGCTCTCGTCAGAGCTCGTGATGATCGGTCACCCGCTCTCGATCGACATTCTGTTGGCGTCGGCGTACCTTGACAGCGACAAACTGACCGCCGTGTTCAGGCTGAACGACTGGACAGCGGAATTCCGGCTCACGATTCCCACAAATTATATGCCGACCGACCTTGACATCACGATAAGGTCCGATCACTCGGTCGACTCGCCCGACAAACCCCAGTACATCATCGGAGAAGCCGGACAGACAGACTCCGGGGCAGATCAAAACGCCTGACCACGGATCGTTTGACTGAGCGCCGCGGTCAGCCGGAATCAGACGTCCACCCGAAATCTCACATATCCGCCGCTTTGTTCACGCAGGCAATCGCGTTCAGACAGCGCGGGCAGCCGATGTACGGCAGGCACTGCGAAACGACGCGGATAAGGAACGCCTTATCGTTGCCGAGGTTCATGTTGCCCTTCGCGTGCGATGTGAGCTGCGGTTCGCAGCCGCCCTGTGCCGCGAGGAAGCAGAAGGTTATCATCTCGCGCTGCTTTAAGTCGAGTCCGGTGCGGGTGTAATAGTCGCCGAAACAGTTGTCAGCCAGCCAGCGACCTATGTGTCCGTTCTTCCATGCCTCGCGCATACGTTCGCCGAAGATCGCCGCCTGCGCCTCGACGCCCTTTTCAAGCCGATCGTCCGGAGTCGTCGTCGCCTGTCCGGGCAGCGGCAGCTTGATGCCGAGCGCCTCCATGATCTCGTTCGACGCGTTCAGAAAGGGCAGCATGCGCCCGTAGCCGAGATAATCGACCGCCTGATATACGCATTCCTTGACCATAACCGGCGTGACTCCGTTTCCGATCGCCTTCGGCAAAATCTCGCGAAAGGCGTCGAGCCCGCCGCAGCCGATCAGCGTCGCGAGTATCGCGAGATACCTCACCGGCGCTTCAAGAGTCTGCCCATCCTCATTCACGACCTCGTCAAACGCGAAACGCTCAAAGCGTTCCGCGAACTCGGGGTCGGTCTTTTTTATATCCATTCCGATCGCTTCCTTTTCTTTTCCTTCTTTTTCTTTCCGAAAACTATTATAGCACAGACGGCGCGAAATGTCAAATACTTATATCGCATGGTCAGTTATGCTTTGAAAGCATGTTATCACTCCGCCAGACCGCCGGACTACTGCCGTACTCACGCTCAAAACTCCGGATGAAATGCGAGAGATTCCCGAAGCCGCAGAGATAGCAGATCTCAGTGACGCTCCGTTCCGACCCGGCGAGCAGCCCGGCGGCGTAGCTCAGCCGCTTGTCGCGCAGATAGGACGAAAAGGTCACGCCGACGCTTTCTGAAAATATCGCAGAAAGATACTGCGGCGTCACGTGCAGCTCATCCGCGACGCTTTTCAGCGTGATGGTCTCGTTGAAGCGCTCGTTTATCAGTCTTGCCGCGGCGAGCGGGAGATCATTTATCTTCCGGTCCGGCAAGCCGAGCTTTTCGCCCTTCTCTGTGAGCTCGAGGAGTATCGCGTTTATCAGGATAGCGAGCGAATGATCTCTATCCGCCGTCTCACAGCGCTTTCTGAGCTCGGCAAGGAACGCGTTCTTCGCGAAGTTCTTCAGAAACATCGGCTGCGTGAGCCCCGCCCCGAAGGCGCTTCCGGGAAAGTCGTCGCGAAAGGCGATCTTTGTGTAGCGCGCCGAGCTTTCAGCTTCGAGCGTCGTGCTGTGGAAATTCGTCGGCGTGACGAGCAGCAAAAGCCCCTCATCAGCGCTTACCCTCTCGCGGTCGACCGTCACGAAGCCGTTGAACGGGTCGTAGAAGAGCATCTCATTATACATATGTGAATGTGTGCGGTAGGAGATCACGCGGCTCGACGTGACCTTCATGTCCTGACCGAGGTGATCGAGCCCGAGCACCGGCTTTTCCATACAAATTGTCCTCTGCAAATTCAATATTAAATATGTGCAAGTATTTGCGCGTGTTTTCTGCTATAATTATATCATACTGATTAAAAAAAGTCAATATACGGAGGACATTTTATGGACAGAAAAGAACTCTTCGCGCCGGGAACAATGACTCTCGGCGTAAACTACTGGGCTTCGCATGCGGCGACGCGGATGTGGAGCGACTGGAACGAGTCGATCGTCGACGAGGACATGAAGGCAATCGCCGCGCTCGGATGCGGATTCGTGCGCGTCTTTCCGCTCTGGTCGGATTTCCAGCCGATCATGGTGCTGCGTGCGAATTGCTTCAAGGGCGGTTACAAGCGCGGATATGCCTTTGTTGGCGAGCGCCCGCTGCCCGACACCGAAGCCGGTCGCGCCGGGGTCGACGAGATCATGATGGAGCGCTTCGAAAAGCTCTGCGACATCGCGGAAAAGCATGGGCTGAAGCTGATTGTTCCGCTCCTGAATGGTCACATGACCTTCCGGATCTACAACCCGCCGGCGGTCGATGGGCTCGATCACTTCACTGATCCCGAGTCGCTGATGTGGCAGGGCAGGTTCATCCACTATTTCGTGCGCAGAGTGAAGCGCCATCCGGCGATCGCCGCCTGGGAGATCGGCAACGAGAGCAACTGCATGTCGGTCGCGGATAGCCGCGCGACGGCATGGACCTGGACAGCGTTCGTCACCGACGCGATCCGCGCTGAGGATAATTCACGCCCGGTATGCTCGGGAATGCACTCATTGCAGCTCAACGACTCCCGCGCGACTCCGCCGAAAAAGTGGCTGTTTGCCGACCAATCCGAGCTCTGCGACATTCTGACCTCGCATCCCTACCCGATGTGGCGGAATTACATCAACTGCGACAAGCCGAACACACTCCGCTGGTCGCTCCTGACCGCGCTCGAGAATCAGTTCTACGCAGACATATCGGGCACTGGAGCGTTTGCCGAGGAGGTCGGAACACTCAGGCGGACATTCTCGACATTTGAGGCTCTCGGCGACCAGCTCCGGAACGTGCTCTGGATGCTCTGGAGCAACGACTCCCGCGCGCTTTTGTGGTGGTGCGCGTTCGACCAGACCGGAATGGAGTTCCCGCCCTACGACTGGGACGAAGCGGGCATGGAGCACGGCTGTATGACCGCCGACCGCAAAATAAATCCGACCGGTCGCGCGATAAAGGAATTCACCGAATTCATGAAAACGAGTCCGGTGAAGTCGCTACCCGCGCCGCGCGAGAAGGCGGTCTGCGTGATCGGACGCGACCAGAAGCTGTACGAGCTGCCAATCGCGACCGGTATACTCGCGAAGCAGGCGGGACTGCCGATTAAGTTCGCCTACAGCGAGGACGAGCTGCCCGACGCGAGGGTCTACCTCATTCCCTGCGTCCACACGAAGGGCGGGCTGAACCGCGCGGCTTATCGAAAGCTCACCGAAAAGGTCGAAAACGGCGCGACGGTCTATATGTCGTTCGACTACAACATCTGCGTTCCCGAGATGGAGAAATTCTTCGGCTTTGAAATCGAGAGCCGCGAAGCGAACCGCTCTCCGGTGACAATCGAGCCTTTCGGTATAACGCTCACACCTAAATACCGCTTCAGAATGAAGTCTCATGGCGCAAAGCCGCTCGATCCCGAGGAGATCATCTGGGAATACCGTCTCGGCAAGGGGCGGGTCATAGCCGCCGCTCTGCCGCTCGAGCTGATGCTGCTCGACCTTCCGGGCAGCTACCAGAGGTTCGGCGCGAGCGAGTTCTACCGCTATGCCGGCGAGGCGATTGTCAGTGAGAATCTGCTCCGCGTCAACGACCCCGAGGTTGTCTCGACCGAGCACCCCGAGAATGAACACAGAGTTTGGGCGATCGTCCTTAACTGCTCGCCGGTTGAAAAGCTCGTCGAGCCGGAGATAAAGAACGGCTGGCAGATCACAGGCGTGTGGTCGGATGTCGGCGTCGCTAATTCGGACGGCAGGCTCACGCTCCCGAACAATTCGGCGGCGCTCGTGCGTCTCGAATTTCACGAAAAGGCTTGACAAACCCGGATTTATGTTGTATAATTGAAGAAAAAACGCGCGGTCAGAACGGCTGCGCGTTTTCTCGGAGGAAAACATGATCTACTACATCTCGAACCTCGGCGACGACAAGAACGACGGTCTCTCGCCCGAGACGCCAATCGCGACGATCCCGCGCGCGAACGCCCTGATGCGCGGCGGCGACACCCTGCGCCTGAAGCGCGGCGACACCTTCTACGGACGCATCAAACCGCCCGCCGGACCCGACCTCGACCACATGACAACCTACGAACCCTACGGCGACGGCGAAAAGCCTGTGATCTCGCAGTACAAAAAGGCGCTCCCCGGCGTTTGGGTGGAAGACAAAGGACTCTGGCGGCTCGACCTCACCGACACAACGAAGTTCACCGGAAATGTCTTCGACATCAACGCGAACGTCGGGTTCATCAAGGTCGACGGCGTCATCTTTCCGCGCAAGAAATATGAGTTCGACAAACTCGAGCGCCAGTGGGACTTCATAAACGACTCGAAATATGTCTGGGTGAAGTCGGAGAAATGCCCGGATGAGCTCGCGGAAAGCATCGAGTTCGCCTGCCAGATCGGCTGTATCGGCTTTTCGGACAATCTCCGCGTGACCGACATCGTCATCCGCGGCACGGGCGCGCACGGAATCTCGGGCACTGTGAAGGGCGCTTACATCGGCGGCTGTGAGTTTCACGAGATCGGCGGCTCGGAGCTGCCCGGCTACCCTGTCCCCGGGACGCGCTACGGAAACGGCGTAGAGTGCTGGGCAAACTCGCGCGACGTGACGGTCGAGCGCTGCCTTTTCTCGGGCATCTACGACGTCGCGATCACAATGCAGGGCAAGCCGGTCACGACGAGCTGGACGAATATGCGCTTTCGCGACAACATGATGTGGAACTGCCAGCAGTGCTTTGAAATCTGGTCTGACGGAGATGTCCCGGACACAGGATTTGTCGACTGCGTGTTCGAGCGGAATGTCTGCCTCGACTCGGGCTACTGCTGGGGCTACGACGTCAGACCGAACAAGGACTGCTCGTCGCATCTGCTGATCTACGGTCTCGGCTGTCCGCGCTGTGAGATCATCGTCCGAAACAACGTCTTCAAGAACGCCCGCGTCGCTACGCTCTACAAATCGGGCGGACCGAAGGATGTGCCCGTGACCTACGACATCCGCGGCAATCTGATCATTATCCCGAAGGGGCAGGACATCGCGTTCGCCTGCGGGAACGATCGGGAAACGGTCGACAGCTTCAACCGTTTGATCGCGTCGAAGAATCGCGTCATCGAAGTTTAAGGAAAAAAGGAAAAAGCACTTGACACTCTCCCCCGCCTCGTGATATAATGTCAGAAAAAGCACCGAAAGGAATGTTGTCATGCAAAAGAATTTTCAGAATGTCCGCTTTCAGCCGGAAACGCGCTCGATTTGCTTCCGAACCGGGCTCACGGTCTACGAGGAGTCATTCACCGACGGCACGCTGATTCCGCGCGGTTGGAGCGCGGCTGGCTATCCGAACGATCTGCTCGAAAAGTGCCAGACAAGACTCGACCCGAACCGTTTCATCGAGCCGCAGGCTTTCAGGCTCGAGATCAACGGACGCGCCTGCGACCGCGGGCTTGAGTTCGTGTCGTTAGACTCGGATGAGTCGGACAAAAAAACGCACGCCGTCGCGACCCTGCTCGAGCCGGAGCGCGGGATACGGATAAAGGTTCACACAATTATCGACGGCTCGCCGGTCTTCACGCGCTTTCTCGAGATAGTAAACGAAAGCGACCGCGCGGCGGCTGTCAGCTCGCTGTCGGTCATATCTGGCGGAGTCGAGGAGATGGATCTCAGCCAGGGGCGCTCGGGACTCGGCAAATCAGAGCTCAACGATGTCAACGACTTCTATGAGCTCGGCTATTTCGACGCTGACGGCTGGGGCAAGGAGGGGGATTTCTCGTGGCACAAGCTCACGCCCGACCTGCACAGCTTTTGCGGAAGGTATCAGCGCGACCGCTACCGCCATCCCGTCTTCTTCCTCAGAAACAAGCTGAAGGGCACGACGATGGTCGGTCAACTCGGCTGGAGCGGCGGCTACAGGTTTTCGTTCGATTACATGGCGCATAAGGAGCTCGACAATAC
>CAKSOR010000075.1 GCA_934477985.1 uncultured Eubacteriales bacterium | reverse complement strand
TTCCAAGCCCGATGCAGAAGAGTCCGAGCCCGACAGGAAAGTCGCCGCTCGCGAAATTCAGCAAGAGACTTGCCGGAATCAGCACGCAGCACCCCGCCCCGATGATCTGCCACGAGCTGAAATTTTTTGCCGCGACACCCGACAAAAACCGCCCAAGCGCCATTCCGACGTAGTAAAATGTCACAATCCGCGCCGCCGAATCCGCCGAAAGCCCGCGCGTGTCGACTAAAAACGTGTTCGCCCACTGATTGCAGATGCCCTCGACCGCGCACGAAAACGTGAACGCAAGCGCAGAACAGACAAAACCGCGCATTGTCACGATTTCACGCAGCGAAAGCGGCTTTTTCGGAGCTTCTTCCGCGTGATCATTCGAATCGCCGAACTTTTTCCAGAGCGGCAGCGCGATGATCATCACGGCGGTTATGCCAAACTGAACCGCGCACGCGACCCGATAGCCGCCGCGCCAGTTTCCCCCAGCGAGTGAAAACGACATCAGATACGGGCTGACCGCGATGCCGACACCGTAAAAACAGTGCAGAAAGTTCATCACGCGCCCGTCGAAATGCAGCGCGACGAAATTGTTCAGTCCCGAATCAATCGCGCCCGCGCCGAGCCCGAGTGGAACCGCCAGCGCGAAGAGCCAGACCGCGTTCTGCGAGAATGAGTAGATGAGCAGCGAAACGGCAGTCATCGCGGTGCTGAACGCTGTGACCATTCCGGTCCCGAACCGGCGTATCAGCCGAGCCGAATTGAGGCTCGAGGTGATCGTGCAGACGCAGGTGACCATCGAGATGAACCCGCCGAGCGAGACCGGAAGCCCGAGATCGCGGTAAAGCGTTGGCCAGGCCGTCCCGAAGACCGAATCGGGAATTCCAAGCCCGATAAAAGCGATGTAAATTACAAATAATAACAGAGTTACCATAAATTACCTGTTCTCTGCAAAAAGGAGCACACAAGTGCTCCTGAATTTTTACAAAGAATTCAAAAATCAGTCAAAAGCCAAAGGCGTGTGACCAATACCGACGCGCTTGCAAGCCATGTACGGCTCAACCGTCTCGCGCCACTTCTTGTAGTGCTCGGTCTCCTTGTGCGCCTTCGCCGCCTCAGGCGACTCGTAAACCTCGTAAAGCGTGAAATAAGTCGGATCGTCGTTCGACTGAAGCACGTCAAAACGCACATTTCCCGGCTCCTTGCGGGAATTTTCGTGATTGTAGAGCGAAATAGCCTTGAAATCCTCGATGTGTTCCGGCTTGACATGCACTATAACTGTAGTAGCTAACATGTCAGACCTCCTTGAAGAACTCGATCTGCTCGTCGTCCGGACCGTAAACGAAGGCGATGTTGAGCGTGACCTTCTTCGGCTTCGAGTCAAGCGGAACGACCTTTGGCGGAGTCAGCGGCTTCGCGCCGGCGGAAAGCGCCGTCTGATAAGCCTTTTCGACGTCATCGACCGAGTAGGCGAAGTGGACATAGCGTCCCATCGCGGGAATTTCCTCGCCCGCGCCCTCAAAAAGCTCGAGAATTCCGGCGCCGTCGCCGAATCTGAGCATCTGAATGCGCTTGCCGGGCTCGCCCCAGCCGATGTAAGGCGTCATGCCGAGTCCGTCGCGATAGAACGCGAGGGACTTCTCGAAATCGCTCGCCTTGAGAGCGAGATGCGCGATCCCGAGTCCAGGAATCTTAGTATTCATGTTAATACTCCTTTTAAAATTCGATAATCATTCTGTCATAAGAGACCGAAAAACCGTCCTTTGCCGCGGTTTTCACGAAATCATCGTAGAAAACGCCGGCGCCATTGTGCGAGAAATGATTAGCTACAAATATAGTAGAATCATCCGCGTAACCCTTCGCGACAAACTCATCGCGCACCCGCTTGTTCTCCTCAAAACTCATGTGACCGACATAAGTCAGCGGTGTGAGCGCGTTCGTGCAGTCGAGCGACACAAAATCGAACCTCGGCTGAATCTTCGCGAAATAATCCCAGACCTCATCGCAGAAAAAGTGTGTGTCATGCGCGTAAAGAGCCGTCTTTTTGCCGTCCGAAATCATGTAGAACAGCGGACCGGCGTGGACATCATGAATCGCCTTGAGCGGCGTCACCTGATAACCGCTGACCTCAAGCGGCTCAAAAGCCTTCACTTCATAAAACGAAGCGAGCTTCGGAATAGCCGCGACCTTCGGGCGAACCAGCTCACCGACCTTGTCCGAACCGTAAAAATTCAGATGATACCCCTCCGGAACATTTGAAAATCCCGGCGCGAGCATCGAAATATCGGTCGCGTAGAGGTGATCCGAATGACTGTGAGTGATCAGAACATTCCTGACGTTCAGAAGATCCAAACCATTTTTCAGAAAATGCGCATAAGTATCCGCCGGAAAATCAAGCAGAAGCCGGTCGTCAATAACCGCCTGCGACCGGGTGCGGAGCGCGCGACCGCCGACCTCGCGGGAACGGCGGCATGCTTCACAACGGCACCAGAGGGCTGGAATGCCCTCTGCCGCCGCGGTTCCCAGATATTGGAATTTCATGAATTATTTGGAGGTGTAAGTGTCCGAAAGGTCAGCGATAGTCTCGGTGACGTTCTTCTTTTTGCCTCTGCAATTGTCGATGCGCTTCTTGAGCTCGCCGTAGAACTCATCGCCGTCGATCGGAAGGTTGACCCAGTCGTTCTTCCAGGACGAAAGCATCATCGCGTTGCAGATCGAAAGACCGTTGATGCCCTCGTAGCCCGAAGCGAGCAGCGGAGCGCCGTCAACGAGGTGATCGGTGAAGTTCTGGAAGATGCCCTGGTGCTGAGGACCAGCGTTATCGAATTTGAACTCAAGCTTCTCGCACTTCGGCTTGGAGAAGCCGTTCTTCTCGTCCTTGAGCCACTCGAGCGCGTCGACTTCATTCTTGTAGAACGTAAGAGTCGTGCCCTCAGCGACGAGCTTGCCCTTCGAACCGGTGATCTCGAGGCGGTTGGTGCCGGGAGCTTCGCCGGTGGTGGTGATAAAGACAGCCGAAGCGCCGCTTTCGTACTCAGCGTAAGCGGTCACATCGTCCTCGACCTCGATGTCGTGGTAGAGACCCTCATGGCAGAACGCGTGGATTCTGGTCGGCATGCCGAAGATCCACTGCCAGAGGTCGAGCTGGTGCGGGCACTGATTCATCAGAACGCCGCCGCCCTCGCCGTCCCAGGTAGCGCGCCACTCGCCAGAATCGTAGTAGGACTGAGTTCTGAACCAGTCGGTGATGATCCAGACGCAGCGGTAGGGTCTGCCGATTTCGCCGCCCTGAACCATTTCGCGCATCTTCTGGTACATCGGGTTGGTGCGCTGGTTGAACATCATACCGAACGCCTTGCCGGAAGCCTTAGCGGCGTCCATCATCTCGAGGACCTGCTTGGTGTAAACGCCGGCGGGCTTTTCGGAGATGACATTGATGCCGAGCTTGAACGCGTCGATAGCGATCGGCGGGTGGAAATAGTGGGGGACAGCGATCTCGATCGCGTCGACGAGACCAGACTTGAGGAGATCCATGTGGTTGTCAAAAAGCGCGACGTTCGGGTACTTTTCCTTCGCGGCCTCGAGCTTCTTGGGGTTGATGTCGCAGATCGCGGTGAGCTCGGCGTTCTTGACCTTGCCTTCCGCGAGGGTGTGGCAGTGACCCGAACCCATATTTCCGTATCCGATGATACCATATCTTACTTTTTCCATAATATGTAAATTCCTTTCTTTCGGAGCGAACTCCAAAATTACCAGTATTATTATAGCATACATCATCGGAAAAAGCAAGTAGTTTTTCAACATTTTTTACAGAAAAAATGTCATTAATCAATCACGCCCGGCGTGCCTCACTACCTCAACCGATTTAACCCCATACCGCCTGAATAAATCAGCCGCCGCGTCATCAATGACCTCGCCCGAAACGGCGATCGGAATCGCGGGCGGGCAGGCGACCGTCGGCGCTCCGCAGACCCTGCCGATCGCATCCTCAATCTTCACAAACTCGTGCGGAGCGAAAAGCGCCTCGCGAATTGACATCGCCCGCGCCGGAATCCCGATCGAAACCGACTCGCGAGCCGAAAACGAGCGCGAATTCACCCCCAGCGCCGAAATCAGCCGTGCGAAATCGGACTCCGGATTCTGCGGAGTCGTCATCAGTACGACATAATTCGAATCAATAAACTCCGGCTCAATCGAAGCCGCGCGTAAAAGCCCCGCGACCGAATCGCCATCCATCCCGTCCGGCGCGCGGAGCGTCAGTTTCAGCGGATCTGACCCGGCGAGCAGCCAGCCGTTTTGTGCTAACTCTTCCCTGACCCGCTTCAAAAACTCAATCCGCCCAACAAGCTCGGAACGAATCAATTTGTCAAGATAATCATTGCAGAGATCGAGCGACGCGAGTATCAGATACGACGGACTCGTCGAACCGAAAATCTCAAGCGCAACCTTAGCCTGCTCGCAATACTCAGCCGGCAGCCGCTTCGACAAATGAAGATAAGCCCCGCCGGTCAGCACAGGCAAAGTCTTGTGCGCCGAGTCGCAGCAGATGTCCGCGCCATGATCAAGAGGATGCAAGGATTCAGGCAGAAAGCGCAGATACGCTCCATGCGCGTTGTCGACAATCAGCAAAACCCCGCGCTGATGACAAACTTCCGCGATCTCTTTCACATCAAGCATCGCGCCAAGATAATTCGGCGATGTAACATAAACCGCCGCCGGAAGTACAACCATCGAATCAAGCCGCTCAGCCACTGTCTCAGCCGAAACCTCGCACCCGCACAGTGAATCACTTCCCTCCGACCCGAGCCACTCAACGTCAAACCCGATCAGTCCCGCCGCGTAGACAAACGACTTGTGCACATTCCGCGCCGCTAAAATCAGCCGTTTTGTGCTGATCGTTACCGCGAGATATAGCATCGCGCGGATGCACTGACTCGACCCCTCAGTCGAGAAAAACGTCGCGCCCGACCCGAACAGCCGCGAAGCGTTCGACTCGCTCTCAGCGATGATCCCGTCCGCCTCGTAAAGCGAATCCGCGCCCTTGATCTCGGTGATGTCAAGCGCCTCAAAACCGAGAAACGCCTTTCCGTGATGACCCGGCATGTGAAACCTCACGCCGTTTTCTTCCGAATATTTTTTCAGAAAATTTACAATCGGCGTGTTCATTCGTCAGACTCTACAGACTCCGCGTCCTCATCCTCAGCAATTTTCATCATAATTGCACACTCAATCCGCTTGCGGAAGAGCTCACACCCCGCCTTGTAAACGCCGCGGATGCTGCCGGTCGCGTGATAAGCGTTCGCCGCGCAGCCGCCCGAACAGTAGAGTTTCGCCCAGCAATCGGCGCATTCGGGGCGCGCGTAAACGTTGCAGGAACGGAATTCCTCGCGCAGTTCATTGTTCGAAACGCCGTTCCAGACGTCGCCGAGCTTGAATTTTTCGTCGCCCACGAACTGGTGGCAGGGGTAAAGATCGCCCCACGGCGTGACCGCCATGTACTCCGTGCCCGAACCGCAGCCCGAAATCCGCTTGTAAATGCACGGACCGCCGGTCAGATCGAGCATGTAATGATAGAAAGTGATCGGCTTCCCGTCGCGGCGGCGGCGGATCATGTCCTTCGCGAGAATTTCGTACTGCTCCTTGACGATCTCGAGGTCGTCAGGCGTCAGCGCGGCGGGATCGTCGGGCTTGCAGACGACCGGCTCCATGCTCAGCTCGCTGAAACCGAGGTCAGCCATGTGAAATACGTCATTTGTAAAATCAGGATTAGCGTGCGTGAAAGTACCACGCATATAGTAATTTTTGCCACCGCGAGCCTCAACAAGCCGCTTGAATTTAGGCACAATGCGGTCATAAGACCCGTTTCCGGCGTAATCAACGCGCGTGCGGTCGTTGATTTCCTTGCGTCCGTCGAGCGAAAGCACGACATTCGCGCACTCGCGGTTGGCGAAATCAATGACGTCGTCGTCAATCAGTACGCCATTTGTAGTAAGCGTAAAGCGGAAATTCTTCCCCCGCGCCTTCTCGACGCTCCGCGCGTAGGCGACGAGCTGCTTCACGACGTCGAAATTCATCAGCGGCTCGCCGCCAAAGAAATCGACCTCGAGATTCGTGCGCGTACCCGAGTTGTCCATCAGGAAATCGAGCGCCTGTTTGCCGACCTCAAAGCTCATCACAGCGCGGTCGCCGTGATATTTTCCCTGGCTTGCGAAGCAGTAAGCGCAGTTGAGATTGCAGGTGTGCGCGACGTGCAGACAGAGCGCCTTGACAACATTACCGGAACGCTGCTTGAAAGTACCCGCGATTTCAGCGAAATTGTCAGGTGAGAACAGCTTTCCGGCGTCAATAAGCGCCTGAATATCGTCAGCGCATTCAAGAAGCTCAGAAACCGGGACATCCGGATATTTTTTATGTATCGAATCAATGAGCTCGTCATGAGACGTTTTGTCAAAACCGGCAATCATGTCATATGCAACATCATCGACTACATGTATCGAGCAAGAGCAGGAATCGAGCACAATGTTGTATCCGTTTAATTTGTACTGATGAACCATCGAAAATCTCCTTAAATTTATATAAGCATACGAAAATTGCCGCCCGGATAGGCGGCATTTTCAGCAATATGCACAAGAAAAATTACTTATTCTTGCTTTCGCACTTCTGGTTAGCGACACCGCAGCTGGTCTTGCAAGCAGACTGGCAGGAGGTCTGGCACTCGCCGCAGCCGCCCTTCTTAGCGCTCGCGCAAAGATCGCGGGTCTTAATGGTCTTGATTCTTGCCATTTTAGAAACATCTCCGTTCTGAAAAATTTGGTAAAGCCGAAACCGGCATGCCCTTTAAATATTATAACACAAAAAGATACGATTTGTCAAGTAGGAAAAAGCAAATTCCGCGAAAATAAGTGAAAAAAATCATTCAGACTGTTCGCGGGCTTTGGCGGTATTGACCGAAGCGATCAGAATGCGCTTGAGTTCAGAGCAGGAGTCGAGCAAAGCCCCACCGTCCGGTAAATAACCGCTCTCGATGAGCAGCTCAATCCAATATTCGGTCTCAGCGCATTCCTTCAGCGCGATCTGAAGCCGCGCGATGAAATCGACGCGTCCGTGAGCGAAGAAAGCCTCGCGGGCGTTAGCGCCGATGCTTGTTCCGGAGCGAAGAAACTGCCCGATAAGCGCCGCCTCGCAACGCCGTTCGCGCAACCCCCTGCAAACGCGGATGACTTCAAGAGCAAAAGCCTTAGACTTAACTAACAAAACACTTTCGCGCAAAAACCTACCCACTTATAACTTAATAATCGACCTGCAAGAGTAATCCCATCGCAATAAAACCTTGCGACTAAAAACTACTCTCCACTTTTTCACTCTTCACTTTCACTTCTTACTTGGCGCGCGGCAAGCCGCGCGCCCTGGCAGGGATAGCTGGACTCGAACCAGCGAATGCAGGAGTCAAAGTCCTGTGCCTTACCGACTTGGCGATACCCCTTCACAATACAATATTATATCATAAAAAGGGAAATTTGTCAAGTCTTTTTCGGAAATTATTTCGTGAGTCTGGCGAAAAGATCGCCCATCAGAGCGTCGCGGTTGATGCCCGAAACGTAGCGCATGAAGTGCCTGCTCTCGTCGAAGGCGTAGCGGTCGTCGTATTCCGGGATCGGCGCGTGACGGAGTTCAGAGGACATGAACCCTTCCCCGCGGTCGACCAGCCAGCCGATCGTCGTGACGTCCCAGATGACGCGGCTCCAGACGCGCCCGGCGGCGTATGATTCAGCCTCGGCGATCGTGTTTTTCGCGAGGTAATCGGCGAGCGGATTCTTGCCGACAAGCCAGTATTCAAGCTCGGTTTTTGTCGTGTAGAACGCGCTGACGACGCCCGAACATGGCAGCTGAACGACCGGCGCGCCGCAGCCGAAGATGACGCGCGCGGCGGCGACGTCCTGGAACATGTTGAACTCGCGCGTGTTGCGTGCCCAGTGCGCGTGCCCGCCGAGCCAGACGATGACGATCCGGTCGACGATGTCGGGAGCGGCTATTATCGCGGACGCCACATTTGTAATAGCGCCGATCGCGGCGACATAAAGCGGCTTCTCAGGCGAATATTTCCGCGCACGCGCGATCAGATCTCGCATAGCGTCGGACTCGACCGGCGTCTTCTCGTCGGGCAGATAGGACACCGACCCGCGGAAAGTCACGTCGGCGAGATCGTCGCGCCCGGCGAGCGACACGATCTTGAGGATCTCGTCGTAGCTCTTCTCCATTCCGTCGCGCGGACCGGAGGAATTTGCGTTGTGGAAAGGCGCGGCGTAAAGCGCCTTGAGATTTACGCGGTCAGGCGACTTTATCGCGTAAGCGATGGCGAACTGGTCGTCGATCTCGTTGTAAGCGTCGGTGTCAAGCACCATATCGACAACGCCGACCGGACGCTCAAGCATTTTGATCATCTGAATATCATTCATAAATTGGCTAAACCTCCAAAATATATTACAACAATATTATATCATTGTTAACAATAAAATGATATGACGAATTGGCTTTAAATTATCACGAAAAGGCTTTACAAGCGAAAAAATATGTGCTATAATAAGGCGAGGTGATGAAAATGATCCCGGACGCCGAGATAATGGTCGCCAACCGCGACTCACGCCCGAACGGCTGCAAAATCGGTGAGGAAACCCACCGCTGGCACGAATTCGTCTATTACCTGAGCTGCGAGGGCAGTCTGACACTCGCCGGAAACGAGTACACAATCAAGCCCGGCAGATTCGTCACAATCCCGCCGGACACCCCGCACAGCGAATTGCACACAACCGACGGCATCGTGTTTTTCTGCATATTCCGCAGCAACGCGAACTTCAGATGCGCGGTTTTCGACGACGATTCCGACCGCACAATCCGCCGTCTCTGCGAAGCGATAAGCGCCGAAAAGTCCCGTCCCACCAGGCAAAGCCGCGATCTCCAGACCCTGATGCTCCAGGAAATCCTCCTCCGCACCGAGCGCTGGAACGAGACCCGCCGCTCAATTAACCACGATCTTGAGCGCGCCGCCGATCTCATCCGCATGAACTTCCGCGAGCCGATAAAGATGACCGACCTCGCCGCCGAGATCGGCTACGGCTACGACTATTTCCAGCACGCCTTCAGGGAGACCTTCGGAGTCTCGCCGAAGCAGATGCAGACAAACTGTCGTATCAATGCTGCGAAGGATCTTCTCACGCGCGGCGAATACAACTGCACCGAGATCGCCTATCTCTGCGGATTCTCCGACTCGGCGCAGTTCAGCGCGATTTTCAAGCGCGAGACCGGCATGACGCCAAGACAATATC
>CAKSOR010000074.1 GCA_934477985.1 uncultured Eubacteriales bacterium | reverse complement strand
TATCAGTACACGCCTCGGCGTCGGCGTTCAACAACCTCGATTTCGATTACGGTGTCCTCCCGCTGCCGAAGTACGACGAGAAGCAGGAGAGCTACAAGGCGCTGAGCTGGAGCCACAACATGATGATCCCGTCGACCGCCGACGCTGAGATGTCGGGTATGGTGAGCGAGTGGATGTCGTATTACGGACACAAGCTGGTGCGTCCGAAGTTCTATGACTCGCTTCTGAGCGTGAGATTCGCGCAGGACGAGGAGACTATCGACATGCTCGACCTTATCTGGGCGAACATCGACTATGACCCGGGCATGAACTTCAAGTCGCAGAATTTCTACGGATATTTCGACAAGATGGTCATAAACGGCACGTCGGATTTCGCGTCGTTCTATCAGTCCAGCCTTGAGTCGGAGGAGAATTACCTGAAGACGCTCAACGAGTCATTTGAGAATTTCGGAAAGTAAACAAAAAACTGACGCCGTTTTCGCGGCGTCGGTTTTGTTATTCAAGCTCCTTGAGCTTCTGCGAGATTTCATTAAGCTTCTCGGTCGCGGATTCCTCGATCGAGGCGTAGTAGGTGGAGAAGGACATATTCTGACGGAAGATAAAACGGCTTATCCAGCTCAGATTTCCGGTGTAATTCGAGTAGATGACCGCCGGGTCGAAGCACTTTCCGGCGACGATGATGTCGTACATCTCGGCGTCCTCGTTGCCGTCGAGATATTTGGTCTTGAGCGCCGTCTCAAAATACGCCGGTGTGACCGTCTTGTACGACTCATAGTTCATGACTTCGATGAACGCGCCGACAAGGTCTGGGTCTGAGCAGTTCGCCGGGACGAAGATTATTGAGTACTGGTCGTGCGGAATCGTGTAGTAATTTTCTTGCGCTTCATCATACTTCGGTATCGGGAGAAGACCGTAGGGGTCTTTGAAATCGCGCAAAGCGGAGTCGGCTTTGTTAAGCTGCTGTACATGGAAGACTGATTTCAGCGCGATGAACTGCTCAAGCGCGTTGTCCTGGGCTTCCTGAGTCTCACCCTTGCAGTAAACGCCGTCGTTCTTGTTCAGCACTCTGTCGACCATCTCATACATATTTATGGTGCGCTCGTTGTTAAGGCTGAGCGATATATTGCCGTCCTTGTCGACTGACGCTATCTTGATGCCGCAGGAGGGAAGTATCGAGTCGAGCGGCGCGGTCGTATAGGTCGTGCAGAGACCGTAGAAGTCGTCAATGTCCCGCTCACCGTTGCCGTTCAGATCCTCATAGATATCCTTCAGGACGTCGCCGAAGTTGTCCCATGTCCACTTGCCGTCCCTGACCATCTTGTAGAGGTCGGTGTCCGGAAGCCAGGTTTTTGCGAGCTTTTTGTTGAAGAAAGTAACATATGAGCGCGCGGTCTGACCGATTGACGCGTCGCCGGTTATATAGTAGAGCTTATTATGGATAGTCGCCGCTTCGACGAATCCCTGTGAATAATACGGCGCGGTCGGGTCGATGTACTTCATATCGAGCAGGTCATAGTATATACCCTCAAGCGCCGATGAGGTGGAGTAATACTGACCGCCGAACGCGAGCTGATACGGCTCGTCTCCGGCGAGGACATTTTCCTTGAGCCGCTTTGAGATCTCAGCTCCGTACTTGTCCTCCATTTCCGTATGCTCAAGCGTGATTCCAAGCCTTTCGGACACAGCCAGATTCCGCGCGAAAACCGCGTCGTTCACGACATCTCCGGTCTGTTCGGAAAAGACGTCGATGAGGTATTGCGGATCATCTCTGACGAGTATATTCACGGTCTTCCCGTCAAACCTGACGTCCTCGGGCAGTGAGCATTTCACGGCGTCGCGCCCGGTGAGTTCCGCGGTGGTGTCGGCGACCGTTGTCTCATCCGACGGCGTTGTGACGGTCGTGCCATTTGCTGGGCTTCCGCAGGCGGTCAGCACGATTCCGCAGAGAATGAGCAGTGTGCATAGTCTTTTCATGTTAACTTTTCTCCTGTCTGTTTATTTTTTCGCTTAGGGTAAAACTATTATACCACACATATGGCAAAATTGTAATGGACAGAAGTAACATAGTTGTGGACGAAATTAACTTCTTTCAAAAAAATTCCCCTCCCGGAGAAACCCGTGAGGGGAAAATATTATTCTGTGACGATCTCAACCGCCGTGATGCCGCATGGTTTTACCTCAAGGCTGACCCTGCCGCCGTCGATTTTCACATCGCCGGTCGTGTGTCCCATCAGGTCGACCTCGCGTGCCGAGACGACGCTGTCGGGCTTCAGCACGACCTTCGCGGCCTTTCCGGCGAGCTCGTTCAGTCTCACGAGCAGGCTTCCGGACGGGGTCAGCGTGATCGATGTGATCTTCGCGCTGCCGGTCTCGGCTTCTAAAAGCGTGCCGCTCGGGGCGAGTCTGCCCTTGTGCGGGTTCGTTGAGACATAGCGGAGCGGGTGATTATAGCTCTCCGAGATGTCCGCCATGCCGCGCGGGCAGGGAGTTCCGACGCCGATTGCGAGATTTATCTCGTGCTTTCCGCGCTCGGGGTCGAAATCCGGATTATGCGCGGTGTTGATGAGCGTCGAGAGAATCGCGTTCTCAAAGCCGCGGTAGCCGTACTTTGAGTCGGTCATAACGTAAACCGGCGAATCGCTTCCGAGCGCCTCGACATATGTGAGCGCCGGGATGTCGTGGTTTTCGTTTCCGGTTCTTGCGACTCCCATCGGAACGTCGCGGAGATATTCGCTGACCTCGTAGTCGACCGGCACTCTGTAGGCGAGGATCGGCGCGAACCTTCCTGCGCGCTCGTTCCAGTCGACGTTCAGATGGACATTCAGCGCCTTCGCGCCCTTGTCGAGCGCTATCTCGCAGTTCACCGTCGAGCCGAGAACCTTTGCCTCGAATCTGTAGCCGGTTCGGAGGTCGCCGAATTCGAAGCGGTCGATACGCTTTATGTCGTTTATCTCGTGGAACGCGTGGTGCTTTCCGATGACCCACGCCGAGTTACCCTCGAGCTGGGAGTCGATCTGCACGAGCCCGGCGGACTCGCCCGCCTTTATCTTCTCACAGCCCGTGGATTTGTCGATGAGCGACACGATGCCCATCGTCTCGCGGTCAAACTTCGCGCGGATGAATTCGTTCTCGAGGATATAATCGTTATCGTAGCCAAGGATATTGTAGGTTCCGCCGTAGTAGAAGGGATATTCGACGACCGGGGCTTCACTCACTACAATTGTCGTGTATCCGAAAGCCGGGAGCTTGACTCTGACAAGCACGCGGAGGAACTTGTGGTCCCAGTACTGCTGGAATCCGCCGTCGATCTTCGCGAACTCGACCGGATTGCCGCTTGTGTCGGTGACCTTCATGCGTCTGATGTCGCCGACCCAGTCCCAGAGCCTTATCTCGCAGAGGTCGTCGCGCTCAGCTCCGGCGGGGTTGAAGATATTGAACACACGGGTGATTCCGACGCCGCGTTCGGGGTTCGGAACTCCGGCGAACGAATTGACTCCGAAGCCGACGCCAGCGCCCTCGGACTGCGACGCGCGCTTGATCTCAGCGTCGCTTACCTCGACCATCGAAGAGTCGATGCTGTCCGACAGCTTGCGCAGCGCGAGATTCTCCTCGGTCTCGGCGTGAGCCGACGCGGTCTGATAGAGTCCCATCGCGTACTCGCGGCTGTCCTGCACGCAAGAGCCGGTCAGGATGTCGTGGAAATGCGTGAAGAGGGTGTTCTGCCAAGCCTTTTCATACGCGCCGTAGAAGTAGCGCGTGCCGGAGTGCTTTCCGAGCGCCGAGAGAGCCGAGGACTCGATGAGCTTAGCCTCGGTCATGCGGTTGGCGCGCTTTATGCGGGTCTGGGTCGTGTAGCAGCCGTCGAAGAGGAAGTTGAGCTCATGGTCGACGACCGGCAGCTTCTCGCGGATTTCCGGCTTGTCGGCGAGTTCGAAGAACTCTTTGAACGTACCGAAGCGGATGTTCGGGTAGACCTTCCACTCGCTCATCTCGAGAGCGCGTTCAACGTCGCGTCTGGTGACTCCGCCGCCGTGGTTTCCGACGCCGTAGACGATGAGTCCGGTCTTGAGTCCGCCCATTCTGCGCGAGAGGTTGATGAGACCGGTCGCGATATGCGGAGTGATCGCCGAGTTGTACCAGTAGGGCTCGCGGTACATCAGAATCTCAGCGCCCGACGGGGCTTTATAGCGGTAGAGCACGAGATTGCCGTTGAGTCCGCGGCAGTGATAGTAGTACTTTATCCCGGCGTAGCTGTCAATCTCTGGAATATGCGCGCTGTGACCGAAGGTGTCGGGCGAGAAGTCGATTTTCAGCGACTCGGGATCGACGCCCCAGGTCTCCTCGAGATAGTCGCGGGTGTACTTGACCGTGTTGAGCAGCGACTCGCCGGTCGGCATGTTCTTGTCGGTCTCGACCCAGGCGGTCGAGGTGATCTCCCAGCGCCCCTCGGCGATGCGCTCCTTGATGCGCTCCATCAGCTCGGGGTCGTACTCCTCGACAAGCTTGTAGACCGAGGTCTGCGACTGCGAGTAGGTGAATGTCGGGTACTCGTCCATCAGGTCGAGCATCGTGCGGAAGGTCGACAGGGCGGCGGACACGGTTTCGTTCCAGCCCCACATCCAGTTCATGTCGATGTGCGCGTGACCGCAGAGGATAAGCGAATACTCCTTAGCCGCCGGCGCGAGCGGAAGTATCTTCTCCTCAGCCTCGAGGCAGGCGGATTTCGTCAGCACGCCCTCGCTATCGAGCGACTTCTCGATGACGTCGAGCGCCGCCGAGATGTCGGAGGCGTACTTGTGCTCATTCGCGCCGTCGAGCTTCAGGCAGAACTCAAGCTCGGAGATAATCCGTCTTATCGAGTCGTTCGGAGGGGTGATGTGCCACTGGGTCTCCTTGGGCATTCCGAAGGTCATCTCGTAGCCGACGATTTCGCGGTTTCCGCCGATCTTTTGTTTCAGATATGAAAATCTTGCGTCGTTGTTCATTTTCTTTCTCCTCAGAAAACATATTGCTGTATGCAATTATACTACCATAAATCTGTGCATTTGTCAATACTAATCGAGGCTTTTTTCTCAAGGATATTTTTCGCTGTACGATATGCACAAAAATATTCGCGATAATTTATCCACTCTGCCGATTGACAGTCGACAGCGTTATGTGGTATAATTTACCTGCGGCAAAACGCGCCGCTAGTTTAAATCGTTTTAACCGGAGGAACGAATGGGAAAGAAAGCAGTGACAATAAGCGATGTCGCGCGGTATATCGACATGTCGGAGGCGACGGTGTCGCTGGCGCTCAACGGGAGTCCGCTGGTAAAGGATGAGACCCGCGAGAGGGTCAGAAAAGCCGCGAAGGAGCTCGGCTATGTCCCGAATCTCTACGCGAAGCGGCTCGTGTCGGGCAAGAGCGGCGTCATCGGACTCGTCGTTCCCGACATCGAGAATATTTACTATTCGTCTTTTGTCAAGTGCCTGTCAGACCGGATGGCTCAGAGCGGCTATTCGCTGTCGATCTTCATCTCGTCGGGTTCGACGGACAAGGAGGCGCGCGCGATACGCGACATGATCGCCTCGAGAGTCGAGGGCATCGTCTATGTTCCGCTCAACCGCCCGGCTGACCTGTCGGAGTCGCGGAAGCTCCTTTCAGCCGCCGCGATACCGACAATCTGCGCGACGACCTATGTGGACGAAATGAACTGCGTCTATTGCGATCTCCCCGGCGGGATGGCTGACATGACCCGCCTGATCCTCGCGGACTCGCCGGAGCGGATAGTCTACATGACCGGAAGATCCGGAGTCTGGACGATTGACTGCCGCACCGAGGCTTTTCTGAAGACGGTCGGCGGAAAGGTCAGCGTTGAGCTTGTCGAGCTCCCCGAAGTCGATCACACGTCGGCTTTCGAAGCCGCGGGGAAGCTCCTTGATAATATTCCCGACGCGGTCGTCTGCGTCAACGACTATGTGGCGCTCGGAGTCGTAAACCGCTTCATCACCGCCGGCGTCGACGTCCCCGGAAGGGTGAGCGTCACGGGCTTTGACGACTCGATATTCTCGATAGCCTCGGCGATTCCGCTGACGACGGTGCGGCAGGACATCGGCGAGCTCGCCGGGCGGACTGTTGCCGCCATACTCAAAATGATCGGCAGTGAGCAGGTCGCGACCGAGCTCATCCGCCTCCCGACTGAGCTGGTCAGGAGAAAAACAACGAAATAATTTCCGCCCGCAAGCGGAAAAAATATAAGGAGAAAATATCATGAAAACCATCAAGAACAAGGAACTCTTAGTAGGAGCTGATTTCGCGGGCTACCCGCTCAAGGAGGCTGTCGTCGAGCATCTCAAGAAGAAAGGCTGGAAGATCACCGACGTCGGCGTCAGAGCCGATTCCGACCCGAACGACACCGACCTCATGTTCCACCGCATAGGACTCAGAGTCGGCTCGATGATCTCGGAGGGTGAGTTTGAGCGCGCTCTTATCTTCTGCGGCACCGGAATGGGAATCCACATCGCCGCTTCGAAGTGCCCGCATGTCCACGCCGGAGTCGTCGAGAGCGTTCCCGCGGCTCTGAGAGCCATCACCGGAAACGGCGTCAACGTCCTCGCGATGGGCGCTTTCTACGTCGCTCCGAAGATGGGCTGCGACATCGCCGACGCTTATCTCGGCAACTCGCTTGGCAGCGGCTACGAGTGGTGGCACAACTTCTACGAGTTCCACAAGCTCGCCATTGACGAGCTCGAGGCGTTCGACTATGAGGAGTACAAAAAGAACGGCTTCAAGGTAAAGCATCTCGGCGACTATGACCTCAAACTTGAGGAAAAGCCGGAATGAACATGAAATTCATAAAGTCGCCCGAGCCCTACATAAAGGACTACCGCACCGAAGCTCCCGCGCCGATGTTCAGACGCTCATTTTCGGTTAAACCCGGGCTTGTCTCGGCTAAGCTGTCATTTGCGGCGCTCGGAATCGGAAAGGTCTTTGTCGGCGGCTGGGAGAGCTGCGACTTGTTCGTCTCGCCGGTCTCGGACTACCGCAAGACGGTCTGGTATACAGAATATGATGTTACCGAGTACCTCGATGAAGGCACGCGTATCGCCGCCGTCATGCTCGGCAACGGCTTCTACAACGAGTCTCTCCACACCTCATGGGACTTCGACAAAGCCGACTGGCGCGATGCTCCGAAGTTCGCGTTCAGACTCGAGCTCCTGTATTACGACCACACTGCAATAATAGAGAGCGACGAGAGCTGGCTCACCGACACCGCGTCCTCGCCGGTCAGATTCAACGAACTGAGACTCGGCGAGAAATACGACGCGAACTTCGCCAATGATTGGATGAAGTCGGATTTCAACGACT
The DNA here is from genome assembly GCA_934477985.1 of uncultured Eubacteriales bacterium. GTDB lineage: Bacteria > Bacillota > Clostridia > Oscillospirales > CAG-272 > Flemingiibacterium. The sequence goes on along the minus strand of CAKSOR010000074.1, from coordinate 2,046 downwards.
CAAAGTGGAAAAACGCGGTCATCACCGAGCCTCCGGCGGGTAAGCTGACGCTCTGTCCGTCCGAGCCGATACGCGAGTCCGCGCATTACCGCTGTGTGAAGATGTGGAAGAATCCGCGCGGCGCGTATGTATTCGACTTCGGGCAGAACATGTCCGGATATGTCAGAGTGAAGCTCAGACCCGAGACTTCGGTGCATGTAACCTACGCCGAGGAGATCGGGGAGGACGGCGAGCGTCGGGACAACTCGATCTCGAACTACTACAAGGACGGCGAGACGCAGTTCGTCGAGGTGAAATCGGGTGAAAAGCCGCTCGACTGGAAGCCGTGTTTCAGCTATTCCGGTTTCCGCTACGCGATTGTCTCCGGCTTCGGATATGAGCCAAATCCGGATGACCTCACGGCGGAATTTGTCCATCAGGACGTCCGGCGTACCGGTTGGTTCACCTGCTCAGACCCTACGCTCGACAAGATCTGGCGTTTTGCGCGGATGTCGACGCTGTCGAACATGTTCTATTCGCTGACCGACTGCCCGACCCGCGAGAAGTTAGGCTGGCTCAACGACGCTCAGGCGTCCTGCGAGCAGACTATGCAGAACTACGACACGCGCGGGTTCTACAAAAAGTGGATGCACGATATTCTCGACGCGATGAAGGATGATGGCGACCTGCCCGGAATCGTCCCGACGTATGGCTGGGGCTACGCCTGGGGAAGCGGACCGGTCTCGACCGGAATACTCTTCGAGATTCCGACGCGCTATTACCAGTATTTCGGCGACAACAGCCTGATTTTTGAGGCTTATCCGTACATGAAGCGCCACCTCGCTTTTCTCGAGGGTAAGGCGGTCGACGGACTTGTCTCGCACGGACTTCCCGACTGGGCGCTTCCGCGCGACGCGAAGAATCAGATGCCCGTGCCGCTCGAATTCACCTGTACGCTTTTAATGATCAAGTTCCTGCGCATGGCGGCGAAGGCGGCGGAAATCGTCGGTGCTGACCCATCGGAGCATCTTGAGCGCGAGAAATTCTACACTGAGAGCTTCAAGGCGCATTACATCGGCGAGGACGGAAGGCTGACGATGACCGAGCAGACCTCGTCGGCGATGACGATAGCGCTCGGAATCGGAGACCTTGACGCGCTGAAGCCGCAGTTCCGCGAGGCGCTCGAGAAGTACGACATGCACTTCAACGTCGGAATGCTCGGAATGCAGTACATCCTGAACGCCTGCACGATCTGCGGATTCAACGACGAGGCGTTCGAGCTGCTGACCGCGACCGGACACCCGTCCTACCGCGAGTGGTTCGACGATTACGACGCGACGACGCTCCACGAGATGTGGGTCGACAACGCCTCGAAGAACCACCACATGTTCTCCTGCCCGGTCGCGTGGTTTCAGAACGCGCTGCTCGGCATAAAGCGCGACGAGAGGCTGTTCACAAAAAAGATTTTTATAATCGAGCCGGTATTCCCGGAAAAGCTCGATTCGGTTGAGGGCAGCGTCTCCACGCAGAGGGGCAATATAAGAGTCGGATGGCGTCGGGACAACGGGCGGATCAGGCTTTCGATAAAAATCCCTATGATGCTGTATGCTGAACTCAGACTCCCCGGACTGAATCGCAGGCTCGATAGCGGATTGTGGGAATTCACTATCTGAATTACTTCCGGACAGCCCCCGAAAAGTGCTGTCCTGCCCGACTGAAGGAGAATCATGGAAACTATTTTCAAAGGCAAACCGATAACCCACCCCGTCCTGTCCGGCTACGAGCCGGTCGCGCTCTGGCACAGGCAGCTTTCGAAATCCCCCGAGCGCGGAAAGATGCCCGAGAACCTGCACGTCCTCTTCCGGACGAAGTTCAATTATGACGGCGGGCGCGTCGTCATCAGACTGACTGCCGACGACTACGTCCAACTCTACATAAACGGAAAGTTCGTCACGCAGGGACCCGCTCCGGCGTTCGATTTCAGGTACTACTACGTCGACATCGACATCACCGACTATCTTGTCTCCGGCGAGAACACCGCGGCGTTCCACACCTACTATCAGGGAC
>CAKSOR010000073.1 GCA_934477985.1 uncultured Eubacteriales bacterium | reverse complement strand
CAGATGACAGTCTCGCGCTCAAGGCAGTCGGGGCAGAGAAGCTCGTCGTCAAATTCGGTCAGTAATTCGCTGGGGTAAGGGGTATTGCATATGGTACAGGTTTCCATGGGTTCCTCCAAGAATATAAAAATTCCCGGAGCTGGTTGCTCCGGGGTCATGAGTATAATATATAACTGAATTGTGGGAGGATTACGGAATTTGCGGTTAGTATGCGGAAATGCTTATTGTCAGTTTTAGTTCAGATGTGTGTTCGATTTTACGCATACCATACTCCGCGAGCATCTTACAAGAGTGGCGTCCGGCGGCAAAGCGGCGTTTTCCAAGCTATACGATCTCACGAGGATAGCGATTTAATAAGAACACAAAGCGGACGCTTTATCCCGATCTCGCTTATGTACTCGCCGCCGCGCCCAAGAAGCACAATATTATCCGATCGCTCGTTAGCTGTCACAATATATCCGCCTGAAACAGCGAAATCGCGCGGATAATGCCCATGCGTGTCAATATACTCACTGAAGCTGAGTTTGCCTCCATCCGCGTCGAAGACCGCGATTGAGTCGTGTCCGCGGTTCGAGACGAGTACCTGCCCGCGGTCAAAGCGTATCGCCGCCGGAAAGCTGTCCGGAACGCCTTCGGGAACCGTGCTGTAGCTCCCGATCAACGTCAGCTTTCCTCCATTATAGGCGAGCGATGTGACGGTCGATGACAGCTCATTCGCGCAATAGGCATATGTTCCGTCCGGCGAAAAAACGATATGTCTCGGTCCGCAGCCTGACGGCATGACCGTCTCACTGACTATCTCAAGTTCCGGCGAGAGGATGTGTATACGGTCACAGCCAAGGTCGCAGACGGCGAGATATTTGCCGTCCGGAGTCGGCGTCACCATGTGCGGGTGCGAGGACAATTGTCTTGTCGGATGCGGTCCGTGACCGGCGTGATGGACACTCTTCCCGCCGAGAATCGTCGTGTCGCCGCTTATGTAGTTCGCCACATAAATTTTTCTGCCGTGCACGCAGAGGTGCGCCGCGATCGGTCCTCCGGTCGGAATGATTCCGCTTACCCTTTTCAGTTCGCTGTCAAACGTGACGACTCCGCTCGAATCGCTGTCTTTGTACGGCGCGCGGAACAGGACATGTAACAGCCCACCGTTGACCGCTATATATGCCGGGCGTTCGCAGGGCGCGAATCCGAGCGTTTTTATTTCGTTTCCGTCGAATCCGAGACGGTATATTCCGCCGTTCTCAACATCCGACGCCGCAAAGAATTCAAGCATTTTATTCCTCCAGACTTCTGTCCATTTCAAGCAGTCCGCGCAGATAACCGATCGCGTAAAGCCTTCCGACGTTCGCGTAGCCCGGGCGCTCGCCGACCTCGCCAGCCATCGCCGGGACGTGATCGACTCTTCCGTAACCGTGGTAGCCGATACGATGATAGGCGCGGATGACCTCCGCCATGTCGGTCGGTCCGTTGTCGTGGTAGGTCTCGTGGAACTTGTATTTATTTCCCGCGACATCCCGGAAATGCACGAAATGTATCCGGTCGCCGAAGCGCTCGATACACTTCACGACATCCTCGCCCATCGCCGCGAAGCAGCCCTGACACATGGTTATCCCAGCCGCCGGTGAAGGCGCGATCTCCATTGCCCGCTCAAGCGCGTCAGCCGAAGTGAATATCCTCGAGACTCCGCGAATCTGGTCGACCGGAGGGTCGTCGGGATGGAGTGCCAGCTTCACGCCTGCTTCCTCAGCCGCCGGAACAATCGCTCTCTGCATATAGGCGAAATTCTCCCATAGCGCCTCCTTTGTGATTACGCCCGCCTCGGTGAGTCCGTCCTCGAGCTTCGAATAATCGAACTCGCTGACCCGCGCCCCGCCGCGCTCGGGATAGTCAAAAGTCGTCCGAACCCAGTTGAAATGCGCGACGAAATTGTAGCATAACACCTCAATGCCGAGCTTTCCCATGTTTTTGATGAGCGTTATCATCCGCTCGATCTCCTCGTCGCGACCGGGGAGTCCCTGCTTGATTTTCTGATTCGGCGGCGCGGGCTCAATGACCTTGACCTTGAATCCGCGCTCCTCGTAACGTTCACAGAGCGCTTTCAGCAGTTCAAGGCTTCCGGCGGTCTCCTCCATTCTGCTGTCAGGCATACGCGCCGTCGCGTACTTTATCCCGAGTTGAGACGAATATTCCCACTGTCGGTCGGGTTCGGGATAGAAATAATCGGTTATCTTCATTGCGCTGATTTACCTCCGTCGATATAGATGTTCTGCCCGGTGATGTAGCGTCCCGCGTCCGACGCGAGCAGCAACGCGCACCCGGAGATGTCGCGCGGTTCTCCGATGAATCCGATCGGAATCATCGAACGCACCCTGCGCTCATATTCGGGATCGGCGAGCACTTCGGTGTTGCGGTCGGTCAGTATAGTTCCGGGCGCGATGTTGTTGACCGTGACGCCATAGGGCGCGAATTTTACCGACAGTCCGGCAACAAGATTTGACATGGCAGATTTGAGTGCCGAATAAACCGCCATCTCTGGATGCGGCTTATTCTCCTGCACGCTCCCGATCAGAATTATCCGCCCGGAGCGGTTTTCGAGCATCCGTGGTGATAATAATTGTATGAGCTTTATCGTCGAGCGCAGATCGACGTTCACCTGCATGTCTAAATCCTCGTCGGTGATCTCAAAAAAGTCCCTGCGTATCTGCACCGAGGCGTTTATCACGAGTATGTCGGGTTGTACGGTAGAGGCTATGACATCCGCCGCGTCCGGGTCAGCGAGGTCGGCGTAGACTGCCGAACAGCTTCTGCCGTTTTTATTTATGTCGTTCATCACATAAAGCGCGCTTTCGCACTCCTTACGGCAGTGAAGCACGACATTCGCTCCGGCTTCGGCGAGTACGTATAATATAGCCTTTCCGATACCGCGGTTCGAGCCGGTCACAAGCGCGGTTTTTCCGGTCAGATCAAACATTTCCTTAAGCATCCGGGTTTTCCTCCGTTTTCTTGAATTTCAGCCGCCGCTCAATCTCGCGGGCGGCGATCGCTCCGCATTTCTTTGTCTTCGCTACCAGCTCATCAGTCTTGTCGGCGTCAGTGAAGAAGATGCCGATTGCGGCGGTTGTGCGCTTGTTCTCGGTTATCCGGAAGGCGTACGAGTGACTGCCCTCGCCCGGGTTGTAGACATAAGCCGTTCCGTCCGCGCGTATCTGTCTGAGCCGTTCGCTTGTCGCGGTCTGCGATTCGCCAAGCCTCTTGAGTGCTTTGTTGAGCTCGTCCGGATTCATGTAAGCCATCAGCAGCTGACCAGTCGCGGTTGTGTCGATGTGCCCTTGCTTTATCTTGACGCGCCGCTGGTCGTCACCCATCTGACCGTCGAGGTGGAGGACGATGTATTTCACTCCGCCGCTTATGACGGTCAGCACAATTGAGTGACCGACCTGTCGCCAGAGCCACTTCATCACCGGCGTCGCGATCTCAATGAGCGATTCCTGATAGCGTCCGTAGCGCGTCAGCATGAAAGTTCCCGCGCCGAGTCGGTAGCCATCGCGTTGAGAGACCCTCTCTACATAGAGCGAGTCGCAGAGCGTCGAGAGAATGTGCGCGCAGGTCGATTTGTTCATTCCGAGTCTTTCGGCGATCTCGGCAAGCGGCATCGGAATCTCCGGGTCTCCGGCGAGCAGCGTGAGTATATCGGTCGCTTTTCTGACTGAGCGTATCTCCATTCGATCACCATCCTTCAACATAAATTATACCAGAATAACGGAGGCGTGTCAATAGATTTCACAATATGAAATTTATTGACAATGCTCTTTTTTTATGTTATCATTTTATCAGGAGGTGTATATTATGCCGATAACAGAAATACTTGAGGCGCAGAGAATTCTCCCGGTCATCGGACTCCCGGGCGCGGAATACGCGAAGGACACGGCATCGGCTCTGCTTGAGGGCGGGATGCGGGCGGTCGAATTCACCGCGCGGTTCGACGGATGGGAAGAAGCGGTCGACGGTGTCAGGAATGATTATCCGGAGCTATGCGTCGGTGTCGGAACTGTGCTTGACGCCGGAATGGCTGAACGCGCGATTGATTCGGGCGTGGAATTCATCGTCTCGCCTGGATTCTCGCGTGAAGTGCTCGACGCGACGAAAGCGCGTGGAGTCATCTACATTCCGGGCTGCGCGACGGCGACCGAGCTGACCGTCGTTTATAACGCCGGAATCAGACTCGCCAAGTTCTTTCCGGCTGAGTCGCTCGGAGGTCCGGCGGCGATAAAGCTGCTTTCGGGAGCTTTCAAGGGAATGCGATTCCTTCCGACCGGCGGACTTGATTTCAGTCTGATCGGCGGCTATCTCGCGCTCGACAGTGTAATCGCGGTCGGCGGGAGCTTCATGTGTCCGTCCGCGTCGGTGAAAAAGCGCGACCTCGGCGGGATTGTAAGGCTCTGTCGGAAGGCACTGGAGGCAGTTGATGGATGAAATAGTCGCGTTCGGCGAGCTGATGCTGAGCCTTTCGCCCGACGGATTCAGGCGGATAGTACAGGCTGACCTGCTGAATGTCTTCTACACCGGAGCAGAGGCGAATGTTCTCGCCGGAATCGCGGCGCTCGGAGGAAAGACTCAGCTCGTGACAAGACTTCCGGAAAACAGCGTCGGTGAGGCGGCGCTCAGCGCGATGCGCAGATACGGCGTCGGGACTGAACATATTATGACCGGCGGCGGGCGAATCGGCGTTATATTCAACGAAAAGGGCTTCGACGCCAGACCATCCGCGGTGATCTACGACCGAAAGCACACCGCTTTCTCGGAGCTCCGTCCCGGAATGCTCGACTGGGAGCGGATACTCCGCGGCGCGAAGTGGTTTCACTTCGGCGGGACAGCACCGGCGCTCGGAGAGTATCTGCCGGAGGTGACAGCCGAAGCGGTTAAAACCGCGAAAAAGCTCGGCATACCTGTGAGTTGCGATATCAATTACCGCTCTAAGCTCTGGTCGCGCGAGCGTGCCGGCGAGGTTATTCGAAAGCTGATTCCGGAAATATCGCTGATGATCTGCGGAGAGGGCGACGCCGACCTCTTCTGGGCTGAAAGCGGCGAAGATCCCGGAAGATTTCTTTATGAAAATTTCGGAGTCGGACGTACGGCGCTGACAAGGCGGAAGGTCGGTTGTGGCAGGACGTGCGAATGGCGAGCCTCACTGTACGACCATGAGACCGACAATACATACACGTCGGGTTTCACTATGACGATGTTGAACCGCATCGGCGGCGGCGACGCCTTCGCGGCTGGGCTGATTTACTGTCTGTCGGAGGGATACGAGCTATCACGCGCGCTTGATTTCGCGGCGGCTTTCTGCCGTCTGAAGCACTCGGTCGAGGACGACTTCGCGCTCATTTCAAGAGACGAGGTCGAAGCACTCCTCTCTGGGAGCGAAGTAAGAATAAAAAGATAACATTAAAGGAGAATAAACAATGGAACAGAACGAAAAGATAGTCGATGATTACGAGCTCCGCCCACTGAAGCCGGATTACGATGTCGATGAGGTCGCGGCACGCTTCAAGCGGCTCTACACCGCGCTGATCTACGACTCGATGGAGGCGCTTGGCATCAAGGGACACGCGATGAAGGGCGGAATCTCGCCGCTGACCTACGACATGCAGGTCGCGGGTCCGGCGTTCACAACCCGCCGCTGCACAACCCCGATCACCGACCCGCACATCCACAACATCCGCCTCGGGCAGATGAAGAGCATGTGCCATGGCTGTATATATGTCAGCGATGTTCAGGGCAACGAGAACTGCGGACAATTCGGTGAGATAACCGCGACGGCTATGCGTGCCGCCGGGTGCGTCGGAGCGGTCATCGACGGCTCGACGCGCGACTCAAATTACCTCATCAACATGGGATTCCCGACCTTTGTGCGCTGGCGCAGTCCGGTTGAGGGCTACGGACGCTCGATGACCGTAGATTACATGATTCCGATTTATGTGAACGGCGTCGACGGAATGCTCAGAGTCGATCCGGGCGACTACGTCTTCGGCGATTTTGACGGCGTCGTCTTCGTACCGCGCGATATGATCTTTCCGGTACTCGAACAGGCTGAGAAGTGGTTCGAGTCCGAGAAGCTATCAAGACAGGCAATGGCTGACGGAATGGATCCATTCGAAGTTTACAACAAATTCGGAAGATTCTGAGGAGGTTTATCATGAGACTGAACCAGCAATACTACATCGACCCCCGCAAAGGAAAATCGCACATCTCACTTGACGGCGTCTGGGACTACGCTTATCTCGATGAAACGACCGATTCGCCATCGTCGATCGACTGGAAGCTCAGAACAAAAATCCCGTCCTCAACCTACCGCTCACTAGTCGATTCCGGGATACTTCCCGACCCCTACAAGGGGACGAACTGCTATCTCTTCAACTGGGCAGACGAGAAGGTCTGGTATTACCGGACGAAATTCAGCGCGTCGGCTGAGGGAAAGAAGGCGTTTCTGGTTTTCGAGGGCGTTTCGTACTTCTCGCGCGTCTGGCTGAACGGAAAGCTGCTCGGCGAGCATGACGGAATGTTCGGCGGTCCGGTCATCGAGGTCAGCGAGCTGCTTTGCGATGAAAACGAGCTGATTGTCGAGGTAAAAGCCGGAAACTGGGGGCAGAAGGATGTCTGGAAGCCCTATAACAGGGACAGATCGCAGAGCGTCATTATCCCCTGGAATCTCATTCGCGACAGCTGGACGAGCAACGGACAGTTTGTGGCGTTCGGAATCTGGCGGAGCGTCCGGCTCGAGATTGTCGAGCCCTGCCACCTGAGCCGACCATATCTCGTCACCGATGAGATCGGCGACGGCTTCGCGAAACTGAGGCTCTCCTGCGAAGTCGTACCCGCGGACATTGACGAACTGCGCTGCTGCAATCCTGACTTCATAAGCGCGCACGAGTATCTTTATTCCGCCGGAAAAGGACTCAATTTAGTCCCGACAGATAAGGTTGACATCCGCGTTAAGATCGACGACGGCGAGGTGAAGTACGACGAAACAATACCGTTCGAAATCGTCGACCGCGTCGGATACAACAAGAGCTTCCCCGAGCCGAACTACTTCGAGCGCGAGATAACTATAGAAAACCCGAAGCTCTGGAATCCGGTCGGTCTCGGAGAGCCGGATCTCTGCCATGTTACGCTCGAGCTTTATTCTGACGGAAAGCTCATCGACAGTCAGGAGTTCGATTACGGAATCAGGACGGTCAGCCGTTCGTTTACATCCGGAAGAAAATTTCTGTCGCGCTTTGAGCGGTTCAGATTCAACGTGAACGGGCGTGACTTCTTCCTCCGCGGAATGAACTGGATGCCGGTCGACTTTCTGCTCGACTGCACCAAAGACGACTACAGATGGGCGCTTGAGGCGGCGCGCGACGCCGGAATTCAGCTTATCCGCGTCTGGAGCGGCGGTGGAATTCCCGAGAGCGATATCTTTTACTCGCTCTGCGACAAATATGGAATTATGGTCTGGCAGGATCACTTCATCGCGAACATGGAGACGCCGAACTGGGATAAGACAGTCCTCGATACTCAGGAATCCTACAATCTCTACCGGATCAGAAATCATCCGTCGCTCATCATTCACTGCGGCGGAAACGAGTTCAACGCCTACGCGTTTGACAACGCCGCGTCGATGTACATTATCGGAAAATGCGTCCACGACATTGATCCGTCGCGCGATTTCGTCCGCACGACGCCCGACGGCGGAAGCGCGCATGTCTACCGCGACATGGAGCCTGTCTGGTACAGAAAAGCCTACCGCGACCTGCCGTTTCTCGCCGAGTCTGGTATTCACAGCTTCCCGTCGCCCGGAACGCTCCGCTGCCTGATCTCTGAAAAAGAGGCAGGCGGCACGCTCAGTGACATCTTCACCGACGATTTCCGGGACACCCATCCCGAGCTGATCTGCCACTTCACCGAGTTTCACGCCGACCGCGTCCCGCAGATGCTCGCGAAGGCTTCACAGATCACCGACATAAAGGCGCTGACGCTTGACGGGATATGTGAGGCGACTCAGATGGCGTCGTATGAGTTCTATCAGATAATGATAGACTCAATGCGCGAGAATTACCCGGTTTGCGGCGGAATAATGCCTTGGGTCTTCAAGCGCCAGTGGACGACGGTCGCCGTGCAGCTGATGGATGGCGAGGGCGACGCGCTCGCGCCATACTACGCGGTCGCGAATGCCTATCGCGACATCACGCCGATACTGCGGCTCGAGGAGCTCACCTACAGGCCGGGCGAGAGCGTGAAGCTCAGAACCGAGCTCATCAACTCGACCGCGGGTGAGATAAACGGCGAGCTGAGACTTCGGATATTCTCACCGTCGCTCGAGGTGCTGCACGACTCTATGAAAGCCGTGAATGTGCCGGGCGACACAATGCACAGCGAGGACTTCGGAGAGTTCACAATCCCGGACGAGCTTGCCGACACGCAGTTTTTCGCATACCTGACCTATTCGGAGAAAGGCGTTGTCGTGAGCCGCAAATTCTACTCGCTGCGCTGCCTTTCGTGGCTCAGTGAAGACGAACTCGCGAAATTCCGCTCCGAGCCTAACCCGAACCTGCGCTTTGACAAAGGTCCGTGGCTTCGCGACGAGTGGCTGAAAGCCCCGAAAGCCGCGCTCTCGGCAAGGGTCATCGAATCCGCGCGCGATGGAAACTTCATCGTTGGAAAGCTGTATGTGAAGAACGAATCGGATGTCCCGGCGTATCCGGTTAGTTTCGGCACTGACCGTGACGAGATACGCACCTGCTTTACCGACTCGTATTTCCTGCTCGACGCGGGCGAGGAGCGGATCATCGGCTTCAGACTGAAACACGCCGAAAGCACTTACCGACTGACCGTCTCGGCTTGGAACGCCGGAAAACTATTCATTGAAGGAGGAATTTGATATGAAGCCAAGAAGACTTTGCGCTCTGCTCGCGGTTCTGATGGCATTCGCCGCCGGATGCGGCTCGACCGCAGACATATCCGATGAGAGCTCGACCGCAGACGCAACAACCGAGCCCGGGATCGTCTATCCGAACTACGGCGGACGTACCGTGACATTCCTTGTGCGCGAGGACAACATCGAAAGCGAGTTCTACGTCGAAGAGTCGACCGGAGACATAATCGACGACGCACTGTATGAGCGCAGGAAGACGCTCGACGAGCGCTATAATGTCGGTATAGAATTCGCCTATATTCCCGGGCATTTCTGGAACGACCGTGACAAGTTCGTGAACGCCGTCCAGACCTCGGTCATGTCGAACGACGGGGCGTATGACATAATCGGCGGAGTCTCGGTCGTCATGCCGACGCTGATGATGAACGACCTGCTCTGCGACATCTCGAAAGTCGATGAGATTAAGCTCGACGAACCCGGGTG
>CAKSOR010000072.1 GCA_934477985.1 uncultured Eubacteriales bacterium | reverse complement strand
TGCCGGCGAAATGCGTCGGATGCCACAAAAAGATACTTTGTCCGGTATGTGTCGCGGTGGCGCGGAATACCGACAAAGCCCCGGATGCGCTGTGCCGGTACTGTGACAGCTACATTGCGGCATTCGGCTGTGAGGAGGAGTCCTGATTTTGCTCCAGCGACCGGTTTTTGCCTGATTTTCGAGGAATAACGCGGTCTTCCTGAGAACATTCATATTAAGTGGCGAATTATCTCTACGCGCTCTTGCCGCGTCCTCGCGGAAAAACACATCAAGATTCCAGTGGAGCTGATTCTCAATTGACCAATGCTTTCTGACAGCACCAGAAAATTCATCAATATTCGTAAGCGATGTAATGATTTTTCTCGAGTGTCTTTTCAGACTCTGCTTCGGGGTAGATATGCTTTGTGGTCGGCATTCCCGCTTCCGCGTATGTTTTGCCGTCGATTGCGACGATGCCGCGCTTTTCGCGTTCTGTATTCATCCAGTCAGGCAGACAACTCTTCGGGGCTCAGACGCTCGAATACACGGCGGAATGTGTCGCTGTCCGGTATTCCATTCGGTAATTCCAGAAATGTCCTCAGCCATTCCTCTCACTCGACGCCAAACGCCTCCATATCGTGATAATCTTCGCCGAGACAAATGATGGTGCATAACCCGATGATTATATCATCGAGCCTGTGCCGGATATTTCCGTGACTTACTCTCCGTGGGTCTGTTATTGTTTCTATTCGCTTTTGTAACGCTTTTATTTCCATATGAGTATTATACCATATTTCTTTTGTTTTGTCAATTTTTAAATGCTGTTGCAGTGTGTATAGTATGCGTTTTAAATGGAATGCCATATTTTTGAAATACGATTGCGTAATAAAAAGCATGCCACAAAACCACAATTTTTTGTAAAATATAGCAATTGACAAAATCATGATATTTGTGATATAATAAACAGGAACGATAGCCTACCTCTCAGGTGTATTTTATATGCCGTAAAAGTGCGGAGAAAACAACCTCCGCAAAAAACAGACATAAACGGGAAAGGTAATAATTCGCGAGACCTTTCTTTAAAACATACCACACGGTTAGCATCAACCAACTTGGTCAGGCTGCGAAAGGAAAATATAGTCATGAGGAAAAATCGCAAAGTTATCACACTTATTCTTGTTGCCGGGATGCTGCTTTCCTTTGCGGCTTGCTCCGGCAGCAACACAACCGCTCCGGAAACCGACGCCCCTGAAGTAACCAACGCCGGAACAAATACCGCTCCTACAGGAACATTTGAGGTCGCAAAACTGGAGTATACCTTCTCTAAGCTCGGCGAAACCGATGTTCTGTCTGCCACTGTCGGCGGAACTGAAGTCTATGATGTTGAATACACAAGCGGAGATGAAAAGATAGCGGCTGTTGTCGGAAACGCGGTTATCGCGATGGGCAGCGGCATGACAACAATCACCGCGACAAGAGGCTCAGACACCGCCGTAATTACGGTGAACGTCAACACCGCCTCGAAGGTATCGATTGCCGGAGACGACATGATCTCGCTTAACACCGAGTCAAATCCCAGCGCGGTTCTCACCGCGACCGTAGAGGTTCCGACCGTATTTGACAAGACTGACGCCGGAGTCACCTGGACATCCAGCAATCCCAAAGTCGCTACAGTCGACGCTGACGGCAAGATCACCGCTGTAAGCGCCGGAGTCGCTACCATCACCGCCTCGAGCAACTATCAGATAACCACCACGACTGTTCAGTCGATGATGGGCAAAACCATTACCTCGACTGATACCGCGATTGCCGATGATGTGGTTACCGTAATGGTGAACAACGAGTTCGACGCCGAAAAGAACAAGGACATTGTCGGAACCTACACCGGAACTTATGACTGGCAGGGCTTCGCTTCTCAGGCAAGCGCGGAAAATCCCTGCTACACAAAGGACAATTTCCTCTGGATCCGCTCAAAGATCATTCTCGAGCTCAATTCCGACGGAACTTTCACGCAGAAGGTGCTGAACGCTCAGAGAGCTACATATCCGGAGTCCATCGACGATTCTCTCCCCGAGTCAACCTATGAGGAGCAGGTCGCAAAGTACGGTAAGAACAACTGCTACATCTACAACCGCGCTGATCAGGATCCCGCATCAGCTGAGTTCGCGGGCAGCGACAAGACCTACGCCGCCATCGAGGGTATGGAAGCCAGCGGTATGAGAAACTTTGAGGAAAACGGATACTTCATGATCGTTGACGGCGAGCTCAAGCTCTATTACGGTGCAACGAACGGTATGACCGGCGAATATCAGTCCGAGGAGTTTGACTATGGCAAGGTCGACGGAAGCGAGTTCGTCAACAACAAGTACGTCCCGTTCGTCAACATGGTAAAGATGAGCGCGAACATGTCCCAGGTCCTCACAAAAGCTGAATGAAGCGCTGTATGACTGTAAAGAGACTGATTTCCGCGCTGCTGATCATTCCGGCGCTTGCGCTGCCTTCTTGTGGAGGCGCGCCGGTCACGCCGTCTGACACAACGGCTGAAACCGAGGATACGAGCGCCGAAGAGGTCACGGTGACCGGTATCGGAACTACGGTCTGGCATGTCAACACGACCTTCACGGCAGTCGTTGACGTGACGATTTCCGGCGATAAGATCAAGTCGGTCGCGCTCAGAAGCTCGAGCGTAGTCAGCACCGACGCGTTCACAGGCTGGAGAGACAACCGCGAGAGCTACCTCAAACAGTATGAGGGCATATCACTCGATTCTATAAGAAATCTTGAGGTTCACGGTTCGACAGATGTGAACGATCACCACAATGTCGGCGGGATAAACGGCGATATTGACGCTATCTCCGGAGCGACCGCGAGCAGCGTGGTTATCGCAATGGCGGTCAAGGACGCCGTGAACAAATACGATTCGTAAAGGAAGGTATTCCGGCATGAAATTCAAGCGGGTAGTAATATTACTTCTAATAATCTGCATGGCGGTCATGATGTTTTCCTGCTCTGGCTCAGAGACGGCTGGCACTAAGCCGTCAGAGTCAGATAAAGGAACAGAGGTCGGGCTTCCGGTCGCCACATATGTCGGCAGCCACGCCACAAGCAACGCTATGGGCGACGTTGTGAGCGGGCATCTTATAAATGTCTTCGCTGACGGCAGTGTGAAGATCTATTACGGTATCAAAGCCGGAATGCAGGGGCTTCACTGCGGAGTTTATGACGGAAAGCTCGAAAACGGCGTTGTGACCTACACTTTCACAAAATCCGAAGCTGACAGCTCATCGGCAGCGGAGTTTGAGCTTCCTGACAACGCCGAAAGCTTCAAGGCAAAGGTCTTCTGCCTTGCAAGCTATCCGAACAGCTCAGGCGGCGGCATCGACTATGTGAAGATCGCTCCGATGATTCCGGATGAGTCTGCCGAATATGTTTTCATGGGCTCAAAGGTGAACGATGACGGGAAATTCGGCTTCTGCATTGAGCTGAAGGACGGAAAGCTCCGCGCATACGCTTCGGCTGACGGGAAGACCGACACGGTCGAGGGAAGCTATTCTATCGAATATTCCGACCTTGACGACATCGACTCGTTCGACATGCTGAATATAAAATACAGACCCTTCTTCGCGGAGAGCGGCGACAGCGAGACCGGGATAAAGTTCTCGGATACCTCATTCATCTCGTTCGTTCCCGAAAGCGAGGGAGACGTACTTCCGAAGCTGACGCTCGCGACGATCGTCAACACCGACGGTGTTCGGGACAACTGAATAAAAGCGATTCAGGCAGCGGCAGACCCTTTTTGAAAAAGGGTTTGCTTCTGCCCTATATCTCTATATCGGGAAAAATTCAGCTTGACGTCATAATTCACAAAAAATAGCGCCCGTAAAGAAATCATCCGGGCGTTATATATAAAATTTAATTTCAAAGGAGAAATCACAATGAACGCGTTTTTTGAATGGGCTTATCGCACGAGAGGAAATTCCGTCCGCGAACTCGCAGAGGGCAAAGAAGTCTCTATGGAGAAAATGTTCCTCAGCTTCATGTCTCACAACCCGATCTTCGTCAGCGACGGTCCTGCCGGTCTTAACGGCGCGGTCAAGGGCATCGGCTTAATCCCGAAGGAAGAGTACCTCGCCGAGGCTATGGAGGCATACAAGAAGCATATGCAGTCCTACGTCAAGGGCGACCGCGGCTATTCCGAGCGCGGACTCCAGATACTCATGAAATACCTCTACAGTGAAGAAGCTGAAAAGACGATCGACTTCGATCACGTTTACGGCGTCGAGATGGCGTTCACAAAGAGCTACACGAACTACATGGAGAATCCGCAGGCTTCGATGGTGTTCTATCAGCCGCCGCGCATCAGCTATGAGCTTAAGGGCAAGATGGAGCTTATCGGCGAACATCACGCCGAGGATGAGGATGTCGATCCTTTCTCGCTTCCTCTGCTCCAGCAGTTTGTCAACGCTCAGCACGACGTCTACCACCTTCCTAACATCGAGGGCTGGAAGACCCGCCCGGTCTACAAGTTCACGATCGAGGAGATCTGGGATAAATCCGCGACCAAGAACGGCTTCGGAACCCGCATCATGTAAGCTATGAAGAAAATCTCTTCAATTATACTCGTCGCCGCGCTGATGTTCTCATTTATTCTCCCAGGCTGCGGGCGCGAGGCGAAATACTCAGACGCGCTCCGAATCGGTACTGCCGAAATTCCGAAGACTCTGATGCCCTATGTATCATCGCATACCTCGAACATATATGTCTCGAATATGGTATACGACACGCTGCTCGGAAGTGTCTCCGAACCGTCTGATTACAATCTTCCGGACGGCAGCGTCTACACTCCGTATGATCAGGACAAAAACTATTTCGGCTTTACCGATCGCCTGTGCGGAATTGAGGGCGCGTATCCGCGTGAAGAAGGCTCAAAATACGGCTGGGTGCTGTTTGATCCGACGACCGAGCAGTTTGAAAAGCAACTCGCAAGGAAAGGAATCGTCAAAGGTCAGAACGAGGCTGGAGAGACAATCGACGAGACCGACGAGGAGTTCGCGATCCGTTCCGAACGTGCCGTTCCGGCTCACAACTGGATGGAATACCGCTTTGAGATCCGCGACGGCTACACATGGAACGACGGAGTTCCCTTCACCGCGGATGATATTGTCTTCACCTTCAAGTACGCGCTCAAGAACTCGGGAGCGCTAGCGAGCATCGCGTACTTCCTTGACAACTACTTTGACTGCTATTCCGAGGACGGAGACCTTGTGCTCGTGCTTGCGTCGAACAAGCTCAGCGATATACGCACGATCTGCTCATCAATCCTCATAATTCCCGAGCATATCTGGAGCAATATCCGTCATCCGGCACAGGAAAAGAATCTCGATCCCGTCGGAACCGGAATGTATCTCGCAAAGAGCGAGGACTACATCGAGGACAGCTCGATAACCCTGACCCTGCGTGAAGATCTCGACCCGGAACTCGAAAAAGAGGCTCTTGGCGATAATCCGATAAAAAAGATTTCGATCCTCAGACTCCAGAACGAGGATGTCACGCTAAACGCCTTGCAGATGGGCGACATCGACGTCTCGATGGACTCGCTGACAGCCGGAAAAGCCTATGCCGTCGACGGAAACAATCGCTACGACGGGGTGAAAATCGCAAGCTATGACAGCGATTTTGTGACAACGCTCGCTTTCAATGTCGGCAAATACGGCGCGTTCAACGAGGAAAAGATGCCCGGGAGCTATAATGTACGCCGCGCGATATCGCTTGCAATCGACCAGCAGGAGCTTATCGACAGTGTTCTCTATGGAAAAGGTACGAAGGTCGGCGACGGACTCGTTCAGGAGACCTACCCTCACGCGCTGAAAAACGCGGACGGAAGCTACCGTTACCATATGACTGACACAGAACTCGCGAACAAACTGCTCGACGAAGCCGGCTATCCTGAGGGCGCGGACGGAATGCGTGATTTGTCGTTCACCATCCTCGCGAGCACAGGCGCTGAAACGCTTGTAAACGCCATCGGAAAGCAGCTCAAGGAAAAGCTCGGGATAACGATAGTCTTTGATCTCGCGAAGAGCGACTATTCGGAGGTTATCAAGCAGTCGAACGGCGCGGATTTCGATATGATAATCAATACCGTGGCTTTCTCACCCGACAAGCTGCTCATGTTCGACGCGAGGTTCGGACGCTATCCGAACGGCTCGGCGAGAGTCTGGAACGTCACCGGAGTAAATGATCCGGAGCTCTCCGAACTCATGTGGGTCATGGATACCGAGACCGACATAAAGAAACAATATGATAAGGTTCGCGACGTTCAGGCGCGCATTGCCGAGCTGTATGTCGAAGTTCCGCTCTACTGCGCAAAGAACTACTGTGTCTACGCCGAAAAGAATTACACAGGCTGGGTAGAGCAGAAGAACGGCTCGGTGCTCAACGATTATTCGATAAAATATCTGACGAGAAATTAAAATGAAAAACGGTTTCATTCTGAAAAAGCTGCTGGTGAATCTCGGAATACTCTTCGTCGTCATAACTCTTAATTTCTTTCTGCCAAGACTCATCTACTCCGATCCGGCGACTCCCTACTACGCGGGAGTTCCGGAGGACGCGGTGGCGCTCAGGCAGGCGATACGCGAGGAATACGGCTTTGACAAGCCGATGTTCATACAGTATCTGGTATATCTCGGAAAACTGCTGAGATTCGATTTCGGTACATCCTATATCTATAAAGAACCGGTCTTCGACGTTATGTTCAAGCGCATTCCGTGGTCGCTGGTGCTGAGTCTTTCGACTCTTGTAATAGCGGTGACTCTCGGAATAATCTTCGGCGCGGTCGCGGCAAAGAACCGCGGAAAGTGGCAGGATTCGACGATACTCCGCTTATCGACGCTGTCCACCGCGATACCCACCTTTTGGCTCGCTATGGTCTCGGTCATGCTTTTAGCGTTCACTGTTCCGCTGTTTCCGTATCGCGGGGCAATGACCGAGGGCTACACGCTGACGATGAACAAGCCGCTCTTCGCGGGAGTGTTCTTCGGCTTTATCGCGCTTACAGTGATCCTGTATCTGATATTCAGAAAAGGATTCCTCACGTTCACGATCCCGCTTGTCGGACTCGCGGCGGCAATAGGAATATCTATCCCGTTCGATGATATTGCTGACATCGCATATCACGCGTTTCTCCCGGTCTTCATCACGGCGATCGGCAGCACAATATCCTACGCGCTGCTCGTCAGAAACAGCATGATTTCGGTCGTGAACGAGGACTACATTCTCACGGCACGCGCTAAGGGCGTTCCGGCGAAAAAGATTCTCTTCGGTCATACCTTCCGCAACGCGCTTCTGCCGCTTGTGACGAATATCGGTCTCGGAATCTCGGGACTCATCGGCGGTTCGGTGCTGATGGAGCAGATATTCACCTGGCCGGGAATGGGAAATCTCCTGCTTGAGGCGAACAACAACGGCGACTTCCAGCTCGCGCAGGCGATACTGCTGCTTTTCGCGATAATCACGATCACCGCGAACTTCATAACCGACCTTATCTATCACAAGCTCGACCCGCGCGTCGGAGTAGTCTGAGAGGAGCGCGAAATGAAATTCATAAAAAAACTCCGCTCAGGGCTTCTTGGCGCGTGGAAATTTTTCCTGAAAATATGGAACCATAAAAAGGGGCGGGTCGGGATTATAATCACCGGGTTTGTGATCCTTGTCGCGATCTTCGCCCCGGTACTGACGAAATACGATCCGTATGACTACGACGTCACAAAGGGCTTACAGCCTCCGAGCGCGGAACATCTGCTCGGAACCGACAAAAACGGCGTGGATATCCTTACCGAGCTTATCTACGGTACCCGGATCTCACTTCTCGTAGGACTCGCGTCGGGAATCGGCGTGACGCTGCTCGGAGCGGTACTCGGTGTCGTCGCCGGATATTTCGGAAAGGTAAGCTCGACGATAATTCTCAATGTGATAAATGTCATGCTCGTAATCCCGACGCTTCCGCTTATGATAATTCTCAACAAGGTCAGCTCGAGCTATCTCATGATGATTTTCATATTTGTTGTGTTCGGCTGGTCGGGAACGGCGCGTATGATCCGCGCTCAGGTGCTTTCGATCCGCGAGAGCGGGTATGTAAAAGCCGCTGAGCTCTCGGGCGCGGGCCGCTGGTACGTGATGAGAAAGCACATTCTCCCGGCGGTCTCGAATCTGCTCATAATGAACTGCGCACTCTCCTGTGCGGGCTTCATGATCGCCGAAGCGGGACTTTCGTTTATCGGACTCGGCGACCCGAACAGCATGAGCTGGGGAAAAATACTCGTCCGCGCGCAGGAATCGGCGTTCACCGCCGGACTCTGGGCATGGGTGCTCGCTCCTGGCGCCGCGATATTCCTGACTGTGACCGGCTTCATGCAGATAGGCTACGCGCTCGAAGACATCTGCAATCCGCGCATGGTCAAGAAGAACGCCGCGGCGAAATCCTTCTCAAAGCTCAGTGAAAAGAGTGTCGACGAAGTCTTTGCCGCAATGGACGACGCTCCGGAAAACGCTTCCGTGTCCGCGCGAAAGGAGACGATCATATGAATCCCGAATGTCTGAAAATACGAGGACTGAAGGTTGTTTTCTACAGCGGCGAGGGCTTTATAAAGGCGGTCGAGGGAGTCGATCTTGACGTTTGCGAAGGCGAATGTGTCGCGATAGTCGGCGAGAGCGGCTGCGGAAAATCCGTGACCGGACTCTCGATGATGCGGCTTTTGTCGTCTCCGCCGGCAATCTGGCGCGCGGATGAGATGACCTATCTTTCGCGTTCCGGTGAAAAGCTTGATCTTATAAACGCCGCTGAGAGTCGTCTCGAAAAGCTCCGCGGCGACGAGATCTCGATGATCTATCAGGGTCCGTCGTCAGCGCTCAATCCGGTCATGACGATCGGAGCGCAAATCGAAGAAATTTACAAATACCACACAGATCTTTCTAAAAAAGAATCGCGCGAAGCCGGGATTGAGATGCTGAAAAGAGTCGGAATTCCCGCGCCGGAAAAGCGTTACGACCAGTTCCCGCACGAGCTTTCGGGCGGAATGAAGCAGCGTGTGCTAATCGCCATGGCAATGGCACTGAAGCCGCGTCTGCTGATCGCCGACGAGCCGACAACCGCGCTTGATGTGACGATACAGGCACAGATACTTTCGCTGCTGTCCGAGCTCTGCCGGAAAGAGGGTACGGCGCTTGTGATGATAACCCACGATCTCGGCGTCGTCCGCTCGATCGCCGATCGGGTCTATGTCATGTACTGCGGAAAGATCATGGAACAGGGGACTTGCGCCGAAATTCTCGACAGCCCGGCGCACTCTTATACGAAGGGGCTGATAAAGGCGATTCCGACGCTTGGTGAGCGTATGAAACGTTTTTATCAGATTCCCGGCAATGTTCCCTCTCCCGCGGCAAAGCCGACCGGATGCTATTTTTCAAACCGATGCGACCAGTGCGGCGA
>CAKSOR010000071.1 GCA_934477985.1 uncultured Eubacteriales bacterium | reverse complement strand
TCACGTATCATCTCAATCGCCGTGTCATTGAGCGGAACATCACGTTTGCTCGACATACTCTTGAGCTTTCCGACATTCACTGATCTTCCCGAGGTCTTCTATGCCTTCCCTGTTGTAAATCTCCTTCCCCCCCGTCTTACGTGCATCACACGGTTTTCGAGGTCTATATCGCTGTTTATGAGCCCTAACGCTTCTCCGGTTCTTATCCCGGTGTTAAGCATATGCTTGGCTGTGGCGAGAATACCTGTCATGTTCCGCTTTATCTTTTTCCTGAGTTCACGAAACTCTGGAATCCGGCATCGTTGCGCCCAGGACATCCATTTGCGCAGAAGCTCGCCGACACTCTCATATCCCGCTTTCAACGCGAGCCGCAGATCCTCTTTCAGCAGATAAGCCCGATACAGCCTTGGATTCGCCGTCGTGAGAAACTTCAATTGCTCCTCTTGATGTTCGGTGAGATCCTGTGGATTCTTGAGCAGTGCGTATCTCGTGGCTTTATTCTAAACGATTTTTCCAGTTTGCGCAAGCCCTTTTCCTATTTTTTTTACCCACGAATTTTAACGTTGAGCCCTTTTTATGTAGGTTTTACTTGACAAATACACTGGTACCATACACTCAAGATTGAATTATCGAACAAATCTATTATTTTTATTATATTTTGAGGCTTAAATGAAAATCAAAAAAATATTAGATACACTGTCGAAAACAAAATACCTTATAACGAAGCTGCTTTCACAAAAAAACGGAATCAGATATATTTTCCTCAAAACGGTAAGACTGCTGTCCGGCGCATTGATCGGCGTCATTGGAATCATTGTGCCGGGTCTGATCATCAATGAGCTGATGAGCGGCATACAGGGCGGTGCATGGAATATATCCGTCTTAACGTTTTATCTTGCGCTGCTTTTAGTTGTCCCTTTGCTGTATCAGATTCTTTTGGTTCCGCTCGACAACATGCTCTTCAGAACCGGCGGAGAGCTGACAATCAGCCTGCTTCGTGAGTTTGAACTGTATGTGGCTGGGATGGACTATGAGACTATCGAGAATCCGGAGTTGCAGGAATGCCGCGAGCGCGTGAGCAGCACAATCGAAGGAGCGGTTGAAATTGTCGATCTGATCGGAAATATATTTTCCGCGGTCATCTCCTTTGGCGTATCGTTTTCGATAATTACTTATCTTAATCCGCTGATTATTCTATTGACCCTCGTTATGGTTATGATAAACTCGCATATGGCGAAATGGATGAATCTCAAACGCTTTGAGCTGCGCGGCGAATTCAGCAAAAACCAGCGAAAAAATTGGGAATACAAGGATATGCTGCGGGATAAATCCTATGCGAAGGAAATAAGACTGTACCATATCGCCGGAATGCTGCTCGACAAGGTGACGCAGTCCGAGCGCGATATGAACTCGACTACATATAAGAACAATCAGAACAGGCACAAGGTAAATTTCGTGCTGAATATCACAAATTTCGTGCAGTCGGCGGTGGTGTATATCTATCTGATCTGCAAGGTGCTCTCGAAAGCGATTCCGATCGGTTCAATGACGATATATCTCTCGGCGTCGCAGCGTTTTTCGGGCGCGGTTTCCTCGGTCGTCAACTCATATATGGCACTCTCCGAGCGCGCGATGGAAATCGACGAATGGCAGGAATTTACTAAGATACCGAAAATCGAAAAAACCGGCACGCTGATTCCCTCGGCAGAAGGGAATTCATATATCGAATTTTGCGGCGTGTCGTTCAGATATCCCGGAAGCGATATTTTCGCGCTTAAAGATCTGAATCTGAAGCTGTCATGTACGGAAAAGCTGTGTGTTGTCGGAGAGAACGGCTCCGGAAAATCCACATTTATAAAGCTGCTTCTCCGTTTATACGAGCCGACCTCTGGCGAGATATTGCTTAACGGCGTGAATATCACGCAGTATGATTATAATTCATATGTAAGATTGTTCGCGCCGGTGTTTCAGGATTTCGCGACATATGCCCTGTCGCTTAGGGAAAACGTCATTATCGCGGAAAATTATGATGACGAAAAGTTCCGAAAGGTCTGTGAAAGCTCAAATATACAGCCGCTGATAGACAAGCTGAAAAAGGGCGCGGATACTCAGATAGGGAAAGCGCTCGATCCGGAGGGAATAGAGCCTTCCGGCGGCGAGGAACAGCGTATCGCAATCGCGAGAGCCTGTTATCACGGCGGGGAGATTTTCATTCTTGACGAGCCGACCGCCGCGCTCGACCCCAACGCCGAGTACGAGATATATACTCAGTTCAGCAGGATGATTACGGACAGGGGCGCGGTGCTGATCACACATCGTCTTTCGGCCGTGCAGCTTGCGGACAAGGTCGCGGTATTCGATAACGGCAGAATAAAGGAATACGGCACTCACGCGGAGCTGTACGCCGGCGGAGGGATTTACAAAGAGATGTTCGACAGGCAGGCTGAGTTTTACAGGGATAACCAGGCTGTGTCAGAGGGGGCGTGAGAATTATTTCTCACGTTCCTTTTTGATATACTGAAAAGAGTATTGTCGCGGGAAAATTCTTGGGAAACACTGAATAATCAGGGCTGAAAAAACCGCCGCGGTATCAGCCGCGGCGGAAATTCAGAGCATGAAATTGAAGAGTTCGGGCGTTATGACGACCTCAGCGTTCCTGTGATTCTGAAGGTAGGTCACCGGAGCGAAGCGGGTCGGCTCTGTGAGCAGGCACTTGCGCATTATTCCCCACTGCCAGTTGCAGTAGAGGTAGACCTTGAAGACCTCGGCCTTCATAAGCTGTCGCATTCCGAGCGTGACGCAGCGGCGCGGGAAGATGTCCAGAGCGCCGCGGATCTTGTTCGCGCCGTTGTTGACGATAGTCTCGCGCGAGATGTTGAGGCAGCGCGTGCCAAGCTCGCCGAACTCCATGTCGGTGATATTCTCTTCCGGCGGCGCGGGCTCGTTGAACGCGATGTGTCCGTTGATGCCGACTCCGGTCAGGCAGCAGTCTACCTTCCCGAACGAGTCGATGAGGTCGTCGATTTCCTTCTCGTGGCCAGGCTCGGGGAAGAGCCGCTGACTCTCGGGCATGATCAGCTCAGGGTCGATCTGACTGTAGAGCACGCGATCCATGATGCCGTGGAAGCTGAGCGGGTCGTCCTTCGGTATAGGTCTGTCGGAGTCGTCGAGATATTCGTCCATGTTTATGAAATAACAGTTCTTCAGCGAGAGTCCGCGCTCATTTATCTCCTTCGCGAGATATTTGTACTGTCCGATCGGACCGACCGGCAGGATGATGACCGTCTGTTTACCGTGATTTTTCTCGATGCAGTCAGCCATTATCCGTCCCATTTCCTCATACATTTTCTCCTCGGTCTCAACGAGTCGGTACGGCATCAGCGCCCGCTCCGCGACCTCTTCCGGTGTGATGTGATAGATATCCTTCATTGTGTTTCCTCCGTTCAAATTACAGTTTTCCCGTCCTTGATTACTCTTACAGGGCTGAAACCCCGGTCGAATATCGCGATGTCGGCGACCTTTCCGACCTCGAGCGAGCCGTGTGTTCTGTCTATGCCGATTATCTTCGCCGGGGTCAGCGACGCGGCGCGGAAGGCTTCGCTTACCGGTATTCCGCAGTCGACCAGTCCTTTCAGCATCTCGCCGATCGACAGGATGCTCCCGGCGAGCCTTGTTCCGTCGGGAAGTCTCGCGACTCTATCTGAGACGATGAATCTGGTGGGCTCGGGCGCGTCCTCTCCGTACATTTCCGGCTCGGCGCCAAGCGTCCAGAGCCGCCCGTCGCGCGGCATTCCTCCGGCACGCAGACAGTCCGAGACGATAGCCATCCGTTCGCCTTTGCAGCGCCAGACGATCTTCACAAGCTCGGGCGGCATATGGCGGCCGTCGGCGATTATCTCACAGGTCAGCGAGTCGTCCGACAGCCCGATCTCAAGAAGTCCCGGCTCGCGAACCCCGTCGTATACTTTCGCCAGTGACATTGCGCACCAGAGATGTGTCAGGTGTGTCAATCCGGCTTCGAGAGCAGGCGTTATCAGACTCTTTCGCCCATCGTCGTGACCGCCCGCGACGACTATTCCGGCTTCTCTGAGCTTTCTGATCATTCCGGGCGTGCCGGGCAGCTCGGGCGAGAGCGTGACTGTTTTGATAATGTCGGCGTTTTTCAGCAGGAAATCATAGCTGTCGGCCGCGGGAACCCGCAGATAGCGTTCTGGCTGAGCGCCGCGGTTCTTCACGGAGAGGTAAGGACCTTCGGCGTGGACTCCGGCGATCATCCGGTTTGTCTTCATCTCAGAGCGCGCGGCGTCAAAGAAACGCTCAGTGAGTCCGACCGGAGCCGTGACCGAAGTCGGCAGCAGGGTCGTCACCCCGCGCGAAAGATGGAAATCGCAGGCGGTTCTAAAGGCTTTGTGAGTGCAGTCCATGAAATCCGCGCCTCCGCCGCCGTGGACGTGAATATCGATAAGTCCCGGTGAAATGTAGTTTCCGCCGGCGTCGATGACCTCGTCGGAGCCGTCGGGTTCACCTATCTCGCTTATCACGCCGTTTGTGAGTTTTATCCCGCCGGAAACAAGCCGGTCGGGGAGTACTAGGATTCCGTTCTTGATTATCATAGCCTGCTTCCGTTCATACGATATCATTGTCGTCCGGCGTGCCGAACGCGACGCCGAAACGCTTTTTGTAGAGCCGCCTCAGATATGACGCGTCGCAGAAACCGACCGCCTCGGCGGCTTTTGAGAGGCTGACGCCCTCAGAGCACATTCTCCGCACCTCGCGAAAGCGCAGGTCATTGCGGTAGTCAATCGGAGATACGCCGAACCGCTCGACAAACCTCCGCCTGAAATAGCTTTCCGAGAAGGCGCACGCGGCGGCATAGTCGGCTATAGGCAGGTTCTCGCGGAAGTGCGATGAGATGAAGTCGACCGCGTCCGAGAGCTGTCCGGTGTCCCGGTCTGTCGGAAGGTCGTTTGCCATATGGTCGAGAATCCGCATGACAAGCGATTTCCGGTGGAGAATCGCCGCCGGGTCGGTGAGCCAGCTGTCGTTAAGCTTCGTGAAGAGCCCGAGATAGTTGACCTCTTCGTCGTTCCAGTCGTGGTAGATCCCCGGCTTTATCGAGATGTCAGCGTCGGTGAAGGAGAAGAGAGAGCCGATGCCCGAGCAGTTTCCGACAGCCCAGGTGGTGTATTTAGTCCCCTCCGGGATGAGCAGAACCGTGCCGGTCGGAAGCTCGAACTCCTCGCCGTCATAGAGATAGGCGCGTATTCCGGAGGTTATTATATGTATGAGATTCTTTGGCCGCCCCGACACCGAGTAATCGATTACCGGGCGGCTCGTCCAGCGTTCGCTCTTTGCGGTGACGCCGGTGACCGAGAAATCGAGCGAGGCGAGCTCGCGTATATCTGAAATAATCGTATCGTCCGGACTCCTTTCATGCTGTTCTGATTAACATTATACAGTCCGGAGGATTATTTGTCAAGGCAAAAACCAAAAAATAATCGTATCGTATTCGATAATAAGCGTATCATACCCGATAGCCCGGAGAAATTCTGATATCATGGCAGATAATCTTGCGCGAATCGTTCCTTATATGGGGCGGATAATCCCTTGAATCTTTTTCTTGATATGGTATAATATAAGCACAGGGCGTAATGAACGCCACATTCACTGATAATTGGATTATACTCATACGGAGGAATCACATATGGAAAAGAAACGTATAGGACTCATCGGCTGCGGCGGGATCATGAACGGCGTGCACATCCCCGGCTACCTGAGCTGTCCCGACTGCGAAATCACGGCGATCGCGGATATCTCGCCTGAGGCGCTGAAAAAGACCGGCGACCGTCTCGGAATTCCGGAGGAGCATCGCTATCTTACGCACAAGGAGCTTCTGTCCTCGGGGCTTGTTGACGCGGTTGATATCGCGACCTCGAACGACGCGCACGTGCCGATAGCGCTTGACGCGCTCGACGCCGGCTTCCCGGTCAGCGTCGAGAAGCCGATCGGAATGGATTTCGGCGAGAGCGTCGCGCTACTCCGCAAGTCCCGCGAGGTCGGACTTCCGGTTTTCGTCTGCTTCTCCTGGCGCTATATGCTGCTGCCGCGCTATATGAAGAAGCTCGTCGACGACGGGATTCTTGGAAACCTTTACCATGTCTACATCCGCTGTGTCAAGGACAGCGGGCTCTGGGTCGGAAGAAGGCTTGAGTGGCGTTTCATAGAGGAGCGCTCCGGAACAGGCGTGCTCTGCGACCTCGGTTCGCATATGTTCGACATGATCCGCTTCTTCGGCGAGGAGTTTGAGAGCGCTTACTGCGACCGCGGCACGATTGTCAAGCGCCGTCAGAAAATCGACAGCGACGAGTGGGGCGACGTCACGACCGACGACTGGAGCAATGTAAACTTCCGCCTGAAAAGCGGCATCGGCGCGAACGTCATCATCTCGCGCTGCGTGACAAACGAGAAGGACACGATTGAGTTCTATCTTGTCGGTGAAAAGGGGTCGCTGAAATTCATAAGCGACAGCAGCGGACATCACCTCTATCGATGCACCGGCGAGGACTGCAAGACGAATAGTTTCGTCGAGATCAAGCCGCCGGAGGATTTCAAGGCGGGCGGGCAGAGCCGTTCCTACATAGACCTTCTGAACGGACACCCGGACGAGTACGCGGCTGAGATCTACGAGGGAATGCGCAGTCAGGCGGCTGTAGACGCGGCTAAGCTCTCAAGCGAGACCGGACGCATGATAACGATAAAGGAACTATATGAAATGAACGGGCTTGAGGCCCCGGAGGATCTGAAATGAAGTATGGAACATTACTGCGGCTTTCATCTGTATGTGAGGCGCCGGAGAAGCTCGCCGCGCTCCGCGAATTCGGCATGGACGCCTGCCAGCTTATCTACAAGCCGGAAAAGTACGACACAGCCGACGCTCTGGCGATAAAGAAAGCGGCTGAGGACGCCGGGATTGAGATTTCCGCGCAGTTCTGCGGCTACAGGGACTCGAACTGTATCTGGGACACGAGATTCGACTTTCTGAACTCGGGGATAAATTCGCCGTTCTACGGCGGGGAGAGGGTGAACTATCTGCTCTCGGCGATCCCGTTTATGAAGGCGCTCGGAGTGACAGACATGGTAATTCACCCGGGCTTCATCCCGAACGACCCGTTCGCGGACGCCTATTCGAGGATGCTCGCGGCGGTCGGTCTGCTCGGCACGAGACTAAGGGCGGCGGGGCTCAATCTCCTCTTTGAGACCGGTACTGAGTCGCCGATTTCGCTTCTCAGGCTGATACTCGATTCCGGGCTTGACAACCTCTACATAAACCTTGACACGGCGAACCCGATAATGTACGGCTTCGGAAACCCGGTTGACGCGCTCTACACCTTCGGAAAGTACGTACGCAACACGCATTTCAAGGACGGACTCCCGCCGACGATACCCGGAAAGCTCGGACCGGAGGTTGCGATCGGCAAGGGGCACGTGGATTTCCCGAAGGTGGTCTCGATGCTCAAGGAACTCGGATATGACAGATATGTTATAATCGAGCGTGAGATCGGCGGGGAAGAGCAGACGAGAGATATACTCGGAGCGATGGGGTATATCAAGGAATTGTTTGAAAGCTGAGGAGGAATAAAATGAAAAAAGCGACAGCGCTGCTGCTTCTTTCCGCGCTCTTTCTGAATCTCTTTGCCTGCGGCGGGAAACCCCGGACAGACAATGAGACAACGTCTGAAGCGGCTGACCAGACAACTTCAGAACCTGAAAAAACATATGATTTCAAGAACGCCGATTTTCATATAATCGGTGAGAACGGCGCGATGGACAATTTTCCATCCGAGGAAGAAACCGGAGAGGTAATCAACGACACGTTAATCGAACGCGACCGCGCTGTCGGCGAAAAACTCAATATCAACATAAAGTACAGCGTTATGACCGGAACTCAACACGGAGCGAGCGAAACGCTTGGAAAGAGCGTTCTGGCGGGCGAAAAAGAGTATGATATGCTCGGAGACTCGGCGATAAATATAAGCAAACTTGTTACAAACGGCACGCTGCTTGATATCTCAGGCGTCAAGGATTTCGATTATTCCGCGCCAGGCTGGAGCGAGCTTGTCGCTGAAAGCTGTCAGATCGGCGGTAAGATATATTTCCTCAGCGGCGACATTCTGCCGGTCGTCTACACTATTCCCGGCTGTATTTTCATGAACTGCGACGCGGCGAAGAACTACAAGATCACCAAAGAGGATGTTTATGATGTCGTTGACAGCGGCAAATGGACGCTTGACAAGCTGATCTCCTACACGAAGAACACCTGTCAGGATCTCGATGGAAGCGATTCTGTCTCGAGCGCGAAGGACTTCATCGGCTATCTTTCGCTCAGCGGATCGCTCGCCGCCGGAGTTATAGCGGTTGGCGCGGGAATAAAGCTCTGTGAGGAAACGCCGGACGGGCTCAGGGTCGATCTGATGAACGAGCGAACGCTGAAGCTGATCGACAAGGCAAAGCTCTTATTCGCGGATTATAAGCCGGACACGAACAGCGATAATCTGCATCTCGCCTTCCGCGAGAACCGCATGATCTTCTCGCAGCACTATACGAGTTCCGCGTTCACGCGCTATCGTGATGTCGAGGCGGATTTCGCGATATTGCCTATGCCAAAGCTCGACGAGGCGCAGGAGAGCTATTATTCGATGCTGAACCCGTGGGGCTGCGCGTTTGTCGCCTTCCCCGGGAACGCCGACACTGAGAAGATCGCGGTTGTGACCAGCGAGCTTGCAAAGTATTCATATGAGAATCTTCGTCACGCTGTCTATGAGGAAGCGTTCAAGCTCAAGGGCGCGCGCGATGAGAAGAGCGCCGAGATGCTCGACCTCATATTCGACAATCTCTATGTTGACAACAACGCGATATATGATTTCGGAGGGTCAATGAGCTGTCTTTCCAACTCTGTATTCAACGGAACTGAATTCTCATCCGCGTATGCCTCAAGGGAAGAAAAGATCGCGGCAGACATTGAAAAGCTACGGGCGATCAGCGATGATTAAGCTGAAGAAAACTGAATCGGTGTATAATTGATCAAAAAAGGCACAGTCGTGATTTCCGGCTGTGCCTTTTTTCTGAATTGTTCAGCCCGCGTCTGAGACTGTCTGAAAAATCACATATATCCGACCCGACCGAGGGCTCAGGCGAGGTCATAATTCTGATGATTATGCCTCAATTCCTGACAGCCTCGATGACTCCCACGAGAGCGTCGCCCATCTGCTTGTATCCGGCGGGGTTCGGATGGATCCCGTCGGTGTTCACAAAAACAAGGTGCTCGCTGTGGATGTTCGCTTTCCGCGAATCATTTTTGTATCCGTATATCGGATCGATCGTCATGTGAGACGGAACTATGTAGATTCCTTCGTTTTCACGCGAGCCGAACTCAGAGATCATTATAGCGGACCCCAACTCCAAATCACAACTCAAAAAAAACATCGTGAAAATGGAATTTGATGAAATTCGAGAAAGCCGGAGGATCAGGAAGTGGAAAGAGGGGTTTGGGGAGGAAACCGAAACCTCAAGGGGGTGGCTTTCTCA
>CAKSOR010000070.1 GCA_934477985.1 uncultured Eubacteriales bacterium | reverse complement strand
GTATATGCTTGAAAACAAGATCCGCGGCAACATTCTGAACGTCTCGTCGGTCGCGGCGAACGAGCCGCTTCAGGGACCGTACGGCGCGTCAAAGGCCGGACTTTTCGGACTCACGCGCGGCTGGGGAAAGGTTCTCGCGCCGACCGGAATCGTCTTAAACGGCATCGCGCCCGGCCCGGTCGCGACCGAAATGAACGGCTGGCACGAGGGCGATCCGCTGAATCATGACCGGATTCCGACCGGAAGATTCGTTCTCGCCGAGGAGGTCGCCAAGCTCGCGATGTATCTTTTGAGCGAGGACGCCGTACAGATTATCGGTCACTCGGTCGTCTGCGACGGGGCTTATGATATAAAGTAAAGGAAAGGAAAAATGAAAAGAATTACAACTGTTTTACTGCTTTTCGCTATGACGCTCGGCGCGTTCTCCTGCGGCTCGGAGCCGGGGAAGACTGCCGGGACAACCGCGTCGGATGGGACGACGGCGTCCGAAGAAACAACGATCGGCTCGGGACTGCCGAAGCTGGACTTTGGGAACGAAAATGTGACGATACTTGTTGAGGACTACGGAGGATATGTCGGGGCAGAATTCTATGTCGACGAGGCCAACGGCGATATCGTCAACGACGCGGTATATGACCGCAACCGGAAGGTTGAGGATCTGCTGAATGTCAAACTCGATTGGTTTGCCATAACACACACATGGGATACGCGCGATGAATTTAAGAACAAATTCCGTTCGTCGGTTCTCGCGGCCGACGGAGCCTATGACATTGCCGCAGGCATCGGATATTTCATGCCGTCATTTGTCAGCGAGGGAATACTCGCGGATATGTCGACCCTCCCGTACATAAATATCGATAAGCCATGGTGGTCGAAGGATTATATGGAAAAGGCGTCGGTTGACGGCAAATATTACGCCGCGACCGGAGATATTTCGCTCGGTATGATCAAATATCTCATGTGCTTTTTCGAGAATCTCGAACTTGCTGAAAAGCTCGGCATTGAGTCGCTATATGATGTTGTGCGCGACGGAAAGTGGACTTATGATAAGATGAGAGAGCTGACTGCCGATGTCTACAATGACCTTGATGGCGACACATCGGTCGGACGCGGCGACATGTTCGGACTCCTTTTCCACAATCCGAATCATTTCACCGGATTCTTAGAGTCGTTCGAAGTGGATATAGTCGATTTTTCCGGCAAAGAGCCTGAGTTTGTCTATGGAAATTCTCACAACACCGATGTTGTGGAAAAGCTCGTCGATCTGATCAGCAATAACGATGGAGTATACTACGATCCGACCGGTAACCACGAAGTCGTGACTGACAGTATTTTTCTCAGCGGAAATGTGCTGCTCACAGGCGGATGGATTGCGAACACCGATACTTACCGCGAGATCAGATTCAACTACGGCGTGCTCCCGTATCCGAAATATGATGAGTCACAGGAAAACTATAAGACTACCGTTCTGAACAATCATTCGGTCGTGACAATTCCGATTGACTCGAAGGACAGAGAATGCGCCGCGGCAATATGCGAGGCACTGGCATATGAGAGCTGGAAATCCGTCACACCGGCTTACTTTGAAACGGCGCTCAAAGTCAAGTACGCACGCGACAACGATTCATCGCAGATGTTCGATATTATCAGAGAAGGAGCCTCATTTGATTTCGGATATATCTATACGGCTTCGCTTGATGGAATAAACGATGTATTCAAAAACACAATACAGAGCAGAGGCTCATGGGCATCCAAGATAGCTTCGATAGAAGGCGCTTCAAAGGAAAAACTCACGTCTCTTGTCGAAGCCATAAGAGATAAGGCGGAATAATTATGAATAAAAGAATAAATTCCCTGCTGAATAAAGCCCTTGACGGCAGTATGAACTTCCACACAACGCCGACCGCGTACAGCCGCGAGGATCTCTTCCTCTCCCCGGTGAAGATGTCCTCAAAGCGACTCTCGGAGTACATGGCGAACCAGACGCCGCTGATCTTCGAGGAGAGCCGACTCCCGGCGTTCCTCGACTTCGACGGCAGTGTCGAGGGCGACATCTTCCACCGCTCGGGTCACAGAAATTTCGCCGAAGCCAGCCGGAACTTCTACAACAAACCCGTGCACAACCTCCTGACCTTCGAGTGGCAGCACTCCGCGGGAGACTTCGAGAAGATCATAAGCGGCGGATTCGACCAGATACGCCGCGAAATCGCTGACTCTGCCGCGGCTCACAAAGGAGACGCTGACGCGCTCGAATTCCTTGGTGCGCTCTCGGCGTTCGTTGACTCGGCGACAGACTGGACGCGAAAATGCGCCGACTACGCGCTGTCGCTCGCCGTATCAACGACAAATGAGGAATACCGCGCGAACCTCACAAAGCTCTCTGAATCGCTCCGGAAAGTCCCCGGGCATCCCGCCGAAACCTTCTACGAGGCAATCCTTTCGCTCTGCATGGTCTATCCGTACCTTCCGGACAGCATCGGACTCATCGACCGCTACCTTTATCCGTTCTACCTGAAGGACAAAGCCGCCGGAATGACCGACGGTGAAGTCCGGGAGCTGTTGCAGGAGTTCTTCCTGCTGCTTCAGGGGCGGATAAACATAAACTCCGACCGCTTCCACCGCGGCGGAGAGACGCATTTCTGTGTCGGCGGATTCCTTGAGAACGGCGAGGATGGGTTCAACGAATTTTCAAAGCTGATTGTCGATTCGCTTCTTGAGCTCCCGACCTGGATTCCGCAGATATCCCTCCGCTGGACACCGAAGACTCCGACAGAGGTTCTGCGTTATATGCTCGACCGGGAGCGCAGCGACCCGAACAAACGTATCGCCTTCGTGAGCGATGTTCCGCGCGTCGAGGGACTCATGAAGTACTCCGGGTTCTCAAGGCGCGACGCGATAAGCTATTCGATGATAGGCTGCAACGAGATCGCGCTCCCCGGCGGAATAGTCTTCGGCTTCGACCCGATGAATATCGCGCGTTCGGTCGAGCGCACTTTCCACGAATACCGCGATGAGGTCGTGAAAACCTCGACGTTTGACGAGTTCATTGCGATCTATAAGCGCGTGCTCTTTGAGGATTTGTGGGAAGCCGAGTCGATCAGCCATGGGCTCCAGAATATCCGCTCGCGCGACATAAACATTGTCAGCTCGGTCTTCATTGACGGCTGCATAGAGAGAGCCGCCAGCATCACTCAGGGCGGCGCTTCGAAGTACACCGCGGTCGGCGCGCTCATCGGAATCCCGAATGTCATCGACTCGCTTTCGGTAACAAAGCAGTTTGTCTATGACGAGAAGCTCATCGGCATGGAAGAGCTCTGCGACGCTCTCGAAGCCGACTGGGTCGGACATGAGGACCTCCGCCGCACAATCCTGCGCAAGGGAAAATTCTTCGGAAACGACGATGATACCTCAAATTCGGTCGCGAGACTTTTCACCGACCTGATTGACGAGTGGAACAACGACACGAATTACATGAAAAAGCCGTGGATATTCGGAAATCTCATCGGCTACAACGAACACCACAAGTTCTTCGGCGGCGCGACTAAGGCGACTCCTGACGGGAGACATTCGGGCGAGGCGCTGACCTTCGGCATCGGGCAGACAAACGGCAAGGATCGCAGCGGACTGACCGCGCTTTTGAACTCAGTGGCGAAGTATGACCCGCACTCAATCATGACCGGTCCGAGCGTCACGAACATCATGCTCGACGAAAAGCTGATACGCGACGACGCGCAGTTCGAGAAGCTCGTGAAGCTGTTCGAGACCTATTTCAAAACCGGCGGAACGCACTTCCAGCTGACCTACGTCTCGAAAAAGGATCTTCTGAACGCGAAGGTTGACCCCGACAAATATAAAAATCTCCGCGTGCGCGTCTCCGGCTTCTCCGAGTACTTCGTGACGCTGAACACGGCGCTTCAGGACGACATAATCGCGCGCACGCCGCACGAAGACTGACAACCGCTTGTGCGACTTATGCAAAAAACTCCCGGACACTCAGTTCCGGGAGTTTTTTTCCGCTGATTTACTTTGTCGTGAGCTTTTCAAGCGCGAGTTCGTAGACTCTTCTCGCGGTCTCGATGTCTTTTTTGAGCATGTACTCGTTCTTCTGGTGCTCGGTCTCGGGGCTGGACGGGAAGAGCGGACCGAACGCGACAATGTTCGGCATAGCGCGCGCGTAAGTTCCGCCGCCCATTACAAACGCCTCGGTCTTGTCTCCGGTTTCGGAGCGGTAGACCTCCATAAGCGACGTGATGAGCGAACCGTTTTTGTCCATGTAGACCGGCTTGCTGTCGCTCTCCTGCTCGACCGTCACGCCGAACGGCGCGCATTCCTTTTCGATGATCGCGGTGATGTCGCCGCCCTTCATCGTGACCGGATAGCGGATGTCGATCGTCATGACAATCTCGCCGCTCTCAACGCCGATCACGCCGAAATTCAGTGTCAGAGCTCCGCTCTGTTCGTCAGAGAGCGCACAGCCGATCAGGCTTCCGTCGCAGGTGTTGCCGAACTTCTTCACGATGAAATCGCTGAGCTTTCCGGGGTTCGAGTCATTGAGCTCGCCCGCCAGCTTGAGGATCGCGTTGACTCCCTTGTGCGGAAGGCTGCCGTGCGCCGATTTTCCCTCAGCCGCGAAGGTCTTGCCGCCGATTACCGCCTTGCAGTGGTCGGCGACCATGTTGTGCGCCTGACCGCCAGAAATATCGTCAACACCAGAGCCTTCGAGCGGCATCTTCAGGTTGATTACCAGGATGCCTTTCTCGCCGTAGACTGCCGGGAAGGACGCGTCCGGCGTGAAGCCGAAGGTCGGAAGCTCCTCGTGCTCCTTGTACCAGTTCATGTCGATCCATTCGCCGCGCTCCTCGGTCAGACCGAAGATTATTCTGACGCGGCGGTTGAGCTTTTTACCGCTGTCGAGCAGCTTTTTCATCGCGTATACGCACATCATCGCCGGGCCCTTGTCGTCCGAGATGCCGCGGCCATAGATTTTGTCGTCGACCTCGGTAAGTCCGAAAGCCGGATAATCCCAGCCCGAGCCCTCGGGAACGACGTCGAGATGCGCGAGAATGCCGACGAGCTCGTCGCCCTCGCCTATCTCAGCGTAGCCGAGCAGGTTTGAGCAGCGCTTTGTCCTGAAGCCGAAGCTGTCGCAGAGATTCAGCATATAGTCGAGAGCCTTCGAGCAGTTTTCGCCGAAGGGATATTTTTCGTCGCCGTCCACAGCGACGCTCGGGATTGAGAGGAGACCTCTCAGCGAGTCGATGAATTCCTTTTCCATAATTTTGCCTTCTTTCGTAATATATAGCGGATATTCCGCGTATAGTTATCTGAATCAATTTATCCGGAGGTAACCATGAACGATCGCTATCCGTTTGAAAACGAGCCGCTTCCGTACCCATACGAGGCGCTTGAGCCGGACATCAGCGCGGTTACGCTGAAATTTCACCATGAAAAGCTCGGGACATATGTCGAGAAGCTGAACGCGCTTCTCTCGAAATACCCGCCGCTCCAGCGTCTCTCGCTCTGGGAACTGCTGCATGTCCCGCCGCGGACACTTCCGCCGGACGATCGGGTCGCGCTTATGCGGAACGCGGGCGGAGTCTTCAACCACCGGCTCTTTTTCGAGTCGATGTCGCCCGGCAGCACCGGACTTCCACGCGGAAATTTCGCGAAACGAATCGCGCTCGCGTTCGGGAGCTTTGAGAAATTTCGCGGGAAATTCTCGAAAGCCGCGTCGGACGTCTTCGGCTCTGGTTACGCCTGGCTCTGCGAGGATAAGACCGGGCGGCTCTTCATAATGACGAGCGCGAACCAGAACCTCCCCGAGGGAAGACCGCTGATCTGTATCGACGTCTGGGAGCACGCGTTCTATCTCGATTATCAGAACGACCGCGCCGGATACATTTCAGCCTGGTGGGATGTCGCCGACCTCGCGTCAGCCGCGGCGAGAAGCGCGTTCGCCTGCGACTGAACAGAGCATGTCCGCGCCGAAAATTCCATCCGCGGCAGTGCATTCAGCCGGAAATTCATTTGTCGCTTCCGTCACAGACCGCGTTTATGATGTGGCTGTTCTCGTCGAAGTCGAGGATGTTAGAGAGAATGTAGTTGCTGACGAACATTCCCTTCGCGGTCAGCGCGTAGCGGTCGCCGTCGTAGGTCATGAAGCCGTTGTCGATGTAGATTTGCAGTCTGCGCCCGTAAATCGCGTCGAAATTCAGTCCGAAGCGCTGTGTGAACGCCGCGGATGAGATTCCGTCGGCGAGTCTCAGTCTGAGCATGATGTACTCGCCGACCCGCTCCTCGGGCGCTATCGTGTACATCTCGTCGACGAGCTCAGCGGCACGGAACTGCTCGTGAGTTATCGAGGTTCCGTCGTCG
This sequence comes from uncultured Eubacteriales bacterium, assembly GCA_934477985.1. Taxonomy (GTDB): domain Bacteria; phylum Bacillota; class Clostridia; order Oscillospirales; family CAG-272; genus Flemingiibacterium. The sequence continues at coordinate 3,375 of CAKSOR010000070.1, read as the reverse complement.
GTCAGCATTCCGCCGCGGGCGATGTCGGCTTCCATCGCGTCGACATAGAGCCCCATGTTGCGCTTGAACGAGAACCTTGTGTTCGCGAAATAAGAGTGCGCCGCGCAGCCGAGACCGAGGTATTCGTCGCAGTTCCAGTATTTCAGGTTGTGGCGGCACTCATAGCCGGGCTTCGCGAAGTTTGAAATTTCATAGTGGCGATAGCCCTTTGTCTCGAGATAGCGGATCGCGTCGAAGTACATGTCGGCTTCGGTGTCCTCGTCGGGGAGGATCAGCGAGTCGCGTCTGAGCGCGAAGGGCGTGCCGTCCTCGATTTTGAGTCCGTACATAGAGATGTGCTCGGGCGTCAGCGAGGTTACGTAATCAAGCGTTCTGGTGAAGCTCTCGGCGGTCTGCATAGGGATGCCGTACATAATGTCTACGTTGATGTTCTCGAATTTAGCCTTTCTGGCGGCATAGTAGCTCGCCTCGAAATCGGCTTTCGAGTGGATTCGCGAGAGCGCGGTCAGCTCGTCGTCGTTGGCGCTCTGGAGCCCCATGCTGAGGCGGTTGACTCCGGCGTGCCGGTATTTTGAGAGACTGCTTACGCTGACGGTCGCCGGGTTCGCCTCGAGCGTGAACTCGGCGTTTTTCGAGACATTGAACCAGCGGTAAATGCCTTCGATGACCTCGGACAGGCATTTTACCGACAGCGCGGTCGGAGTTCCGCCGCCGATGAAAATTGTGTCGACGCTGTAAATTTTCGCCGCCTTTGAGTAGTCCTCCATCTGTAGAAGCAAAGCGTCGACGTACCGCTGCATGTTCTCCTCGGTCGCGCCCGACATCGAGTAGAAGTCGCAGTAGGCGCATTTTGCCTGACAGAAGGGTATGTGGATATATAATCCGAGTGATCTTTTCATTTTGTCGTCCTTCGTTTGGATTTTTTCGCGGAGTTTTCACGGCTCAGCAAAAGGAGCTCGAGAAGTTTTTCGTCGGGGAGACCGCGGTCGGTAAGCACGCTTATCCAGAGCTTCTTGTTCATGTGGAAAGCGGGGAAGATCAGCTTTCCGTCTGCGATTTCAGCTCCGACATGCAGGTTGATGATCTCGGTCGTCCCCTCAACGCCCGGGAAGAACTTCGAGAGCGCGACTTTCATGAAGACCGCGTACCACTTTTCCGAGTCGGCGCGGCGGACTATAGCGCAGTCAGGCGAGTCAGCCCAGAGAAACTCAAGCTCCTCACCGCAAGCCTTCGCGGTCTCTATCGCAAGCTTTGTCTGCCGACCGGAAAAGACATTTGTAAAGACCGGTCGGTCAAAGCACGCGGTCGTAAGAGCGGAAATCTCGCGTTCATACTCCCCGCGAACTTTTCCGACGAATCCGCCCTCTGCGTCGGTGAAGATCAGCGTATACTCCTCGTCGCCGTCAAAGACTCCGGCTAAAACCTCATCGCCGACCCTGACGCGCAGCTCCATACCGCATTCAAGCGGCTTATTCAGTGTATATGTTCCGCCGTCGAAGACAAAACCGTATTCCGTGAGCTTTCCGCGGTCGTAGTTCCCGGCGTCGAGCGTCTTCACGACTCGTCGTCGAGCTTCAATACCGCCATGAACGCCTCGGGCGAGACCTCGACAGTACCGAGCTGGCGCATCTTCTTCTTGCCTTCCTTCTGCTTCTCGAGCAGCTTTTTCTTTCGTGTGATGTCTCCGCCGTAGCACTTCGCGAGGACGTCCTTGCGCATCGCCTTGACCGTCTCGCGGGCGATTACCTTGCCGCCGATCGCAGCCTGAATCGGAACTTCGAAGAGCTGGCGCGGGATGTTGTCCTTGAGCTTTTCGGCGATCTTGCGCGCGCGTCCGTATGCCTTCTCCTCATGGACGATGAAGGAGAGCGCGTCGACGATGTCGCCGTTCAGGAGAATGTCGAGCTTGACGAGCTTCGATGGGACATAGCCGTTCAGCTCGTAGTCGAGCGACGCGTAGCCCTTCGAGCGGGATTTGAGCGCGTCGAAGAAGTCGTAGATTATCTCGTTGAGCGGCAGGTCATAGTGAAGCTCGGCGCGGTCGGTGTCGATGTAGGTCATATTGATGAAGTTTCCGCGTCTGTCCTGGCAGAGATCCATCAGACCGCCGACGTATTCGGGCGGGGTGATTATACTCGCCTTGACCATCGGCTCGTATGCGATGTCGATTTCGTCAGGGTTCGGGTAGTTGGACGGATTGTCGATATAGACTGTCTCGCCGCTCTTCTTCTGGATCTTGTAGATAACGCTCGGCGCGGTTGTGATGAGGTCGAGATTGAACTCGCGCTCAAGCCGCTCCTCGATGATCTCCATGTGGAGGAGTCCTAAGAATCCGCATCTGAAGCCGAATCCGAGCGCCGCGGAGGTCTCGGGCTCGAAGGTGAGCGCCGCGTCGTTGAGCTGCAATTTCTCCAGAGCGTCCTTGAGGTCGCCGTAATGCGCGCCGTCGGCGGGATAGATTCCGGCGTAGACCATCGGGTGAACCTCCTTGAAGCCGGGAAGCGGCTCGGAGGCGGGATTGTTCGCGAGCGTGACAGTGTCGCCGACCTTTGTTTCGCCGACGGATTTAATGCTCGCGGTGATGTATCCGACGTCTCCGGCGGCGAGAAACTCGCCCTTGCTCAGTCCGAAGGGCTCCATGTAGCCGACCTCGACGACGTCGAATTCCGCGCCGGTCGACATGAGCTTAATGCGGTCGCCGGGCTTCAGAGTGCCCTCGACGACGCGGATGTTGACGACTACGCCGAGATAGCTGTCGTAGTAGGAGTCGAATATAAGGCAGCGCAGCGGCGCGTTCTCGTCGCCCTGCGGCACGGGGATGTCCGAGACTACCTTCTCGAGCACCTGACCGATGTTCTGACCGGTCTTCGCGGAGACGGCGGGGCAGCCTTCGGCTGGGATGCCGATAATATCCTCGATCTCGGCGCGAACCTTTTCAACATCGGCGCTCGGGAGGTCGATCTTGTTTATGACCGGAACAATCTCGAGATTGTTGTCGATCGCGAGATAGGCGTTGGCGAGCGTCTGTGCCTCGACACCCTGCGTGGCGTCGACAATCAGTATAGCGCCCTCGCAGGCGTTCAGCGAACGCGAGACCTCGTAGTTGAAGTCAACGTGACCGGGAGTGTCGATCAGATTAAGCGTGTAGGTCTCGCCGTCCGGCGAATGGTAGTCGAGCTTTACCGCGCGCGCCTTTATCGTGATGCCGCGCTCGCGCTCAAGATCCATGTTGTCGAGTATCTGCTCCTCCATGTCGCGCGAGGCAACCGTGCGGGTGTATTCGAGTATTCTGTCGGCAAGCGTCGACTTGCCGTGGTCAATGTGCGCAATAATCGAAAAATTGCGAATCTTATTCTGTCTCTCAGATGGCATTGG
>CAKSOR010000069.1 GCA_934477985.1 uncultured Eubacteriales bacterium | reverse complement strand
GTCGGTTAGTCCCCTCCGTGCCTTTGGCACGGAGGGGACGTGCGACCGCGGCGCGCAGGCGGGCACTCCGTGCCCGTCCGTCTCGCGCCGGCGCAGCCTGTGGCTGCGCCGTGCACGAGGCGGATGGCTCGCTGCGCGAGCCACCTGCGGCCCGCCAGGGCGGCTGCGCCGCCCTGGCGGGCGTCCAAACGGCGCGGCAACGCCGCGCCGTTTGGACATCCGGGGGCGCAACTCGCCCCCGGACATGAAAAAGTGTGAACATACTGCAAATTTGCCCCGAAATCGCTTGCAATTCCGGGGCAAATCGTGTATAATAGAATGGAACTATGGAACTAATTCCGTAACTATAAGTTAAATCAATAAACGAAGGAGCTGTTTAAACTGCGCTGCTATCTGAATATAAAAGAAAGCTACGACAGGCTTTCGACGAGCGAGAAACGAATCGCGAAATATATAATCGATAATCCCGCCGAGGTCGTCAAGATGCCGATAAGCGACCTTGCCGACAAATGCGGAACGAGTAAGCCGACAGTCGTCCGACTCTGTAAGACCCTCGGCTATAACGGCTATAAGGAACTCTGTATGTACCTCAACGCCGACATACTTTTAAGCGACGACGGCGAGATGTGCTATAAGGACATAAGCCCGAACGACGACTCGCCCGACATCGTCTCAAAGGTCTGCGACAATAATATCAAGGCGATCAGGAACACAATGGAGATCATGGACTACCAGGCGCTCGCGAAAGCCGTCGAGCTCCTGATAAAGGCGCGCCGCATAGACTTCTACGGCGTCGGAAACTCCGGCTTTGTCGCCCTTGACGCGCAGAATAAATTCCTCCGCATCAATAAGCTCGCCACCGCGCAGACCGACCCGCATCTCCAGATCCTCACCGCCTCAAACCTCTCAAAGGACGACGCAGCGGTCTTTATCTCGTATACCGGCGAAACCCGCGACCTTCTCGATACCCTTGAGATTGTGAAATCCACAGGCGCACAGACTATAAGCATCACCCGCCTTGGAAAGAATTCCCTTGCCGACGCCACCGACATCAACCTCTTTATGGTCTCAGACGAGAACTTTATCCGCTCCGGCGCGATGAGCTCCCGCATCGGTCAGCTCTGTATAGTCGACATCCTTTTCTCGATCGTCACCAGCCGTATCTACGGCGAGGTCAAGCCCTATCTCGACCGCTCGATGAACGCCTCAAAGAAGAAAAAGACCCTTATGGTCTGATAAATATAGAGCACAAGCGCATTTCTGCTCAATTTCCAACCGCGGTCTTCCATAATCTTTATAGACTTTACAGCTTGACAATTGACCGCGGTTGTGATATAATATTCAAAATGCGAACCCACAAAAGAAAATCGGAGGTAAAATCATGCAGAAAAAAGACGCATACCTGATTCTCGCAAACGGCAGAGTCTTCAAGGGCAACGCTATCGGAAGTCAGTCCGACGCTATAGGGGAAATTGTTTTCACTACCGCTATGACCGGCTATCTCGAAACCCTCACTGACCCCAGCTATTCCGGTCAGATCGTTATTCAGACCTTCCCCCTTATCGGTAATTACGGTGTTACTCCTGACGCGGAGAGCAACGGCACCGCGCTTTCAGCTTATATTGTCAGAGACTTATGTCAAGAGCCTTCGAATTTCAGGTGTGAAGGTGCTCTTGACGTTTTTTTAAGCGAGCACGGCGTACCCGGAATCTCGGGCGTTGACACCCGCGCGCTCACTCGTATCGTCCGCGAGGTCGGCGTCATGGCGGCCAAGGTCGTTCACGAATATCCCGCTGACCTCGACAAGATCCTTGCCGAGCTTGCCGCGTTCAGCGTAAAGAACCCCGTCGAAAAGGTCACCTGCAAAGCCCCGCACATCGACACGCCGGAAAACGCCGAACGCCGCGTCGTCCTCTGGGACTTCGGCACAAAGGGCGGAATCCGCCGCGAGCTCATGAAGCGCGGCTGCGAGGTCGTCACCGTTCCCGCTTCGGCGACCTTTGAGGAGATCATGGATTTCAACCCGAGCGGCGTAATGCTCTCAAACGGCCCCGGCGACCCGACCGACAATGTTCACGTCATCGAAGAGCTTAAAAAGCTCCTTGACTCGGGACTTCCGGTCTTCGGAATCTGCCTCGGTCATCAGCTGATGGCTCTCGCCTCGGGAATGACCACGACGAAGCTGAAATACGGTCACCGCGGCGGAAACCAGCCCGCGATCCGCACCTCGGACGGCAGAGTCTTCATCACCAGCCAGAACCACGGCTACGCTATCTGCGAGGATTCACTCGCGCCGAACGCGCGCATAAGCTATATAAACGGAAACGACGGCACCGTCGAGGGAATCGACTATCTCGACCGCCCGGCTTTCTCAGTGCAGTTCCACCCCGAGGCTTCGGGCGGACCGCTCGACACGCAGTTTTTGTTCGACAGATTCATTTCAATGATGGAGGGAAAATAAGATGCCGCTCAATAAGGAACTTAAGAAAGTAATGGTCATCGGCTCAGGTCCTATCGTCATCGGTCAGGCTGCCGAGTTTGACTACGCCGGAACTCAGGCGTGCCGCGCCCTTAAAGAAGACGGACTTGAGGTCGTGCTCGTCAACTCCAACCCCGCGACTATCATGACCGACAACGCGATGGCTGACGAGGTCTATATCGAGCCGCTGACCATCCCGACCATCAAGCGAATCATCGAAAAGGAGCGTCCCGACAGTCTCCTCTCGACCTTAGGCGGTCAGACCGGACTCAACATCTCGATGCAGCTCGCAAAAGAGGGCTTCCTCGACAAGATGGGCGTAAAACTCCTCGGCGCGAAGCCGGAGACGATCGACAAGGCGGAGGATCGCCAGTCTTTCAAGGACACAATGCAGAAGATCGGTCAGCCCTGCATTCCCTCGCTCGTCGTCACCGACCTTGAGACCGCGCTCTCGTTCGCTCACTCGAACGGCTACCCGCTGATAATCCGCCCCGCCTTCACACTCGGCGGAACCGGCGGCGGAATCGCTTCGAACGAGGAGGAATTCATCGAGATCTGCAAGACCGGACTCCACGCGTCGCCGATTCACCAGATTCTCGTCGAGAAGTGCATCGCGGGCTGGAAGGAAATCGAGTTCGAGGTCATGCGCGACTCGGCGGGGAACACGATCACGATCTGCTCGATGGAAAACCTCGACCCCGTCGGCGTCCACACCGGAGACTCTATCGTCATCGCGCCCGCGGTGACACTTTCGGACAAGGAATATCAGATGCTCCGCTCGGCGGCTCTGAAGATCATCGACGAGCTTGAAATCGAGGGCGGATGCAACTGCCAGTTCGCGCTTCATCCCGAGAGCATGGAATACGCCGTCATCGAGGTCAACCCGAGAGTTTCGCGTTCGTCCGCGCTTGCTTCTAAGGCGACCGGATATCCGATCGCCAAGGTCGCGGCGAAGATCGCGATCGGCTACACGCTCCCCGAAATTCTCAACGCCGTCACCAAGAAGACCTACGCCTGCTTCGAACCCGCGCTCGACTATGTCGTCGTCAAGTTCCCGAAGTGGCCGTTCGACAAATTCGTCTACGCGAAGCGCACGCTCGGAACCCAGATGAAGGCGACCGGTGAGGTAATGGCAATCGGCACGACCTTTGAGCAGGCTATCATGAAAGCCGTCCGCGGAGTCGAGATCGGAATGTCCTCGCTCTCGCACAAGAAGTACCGCGAGCTTTCCGACGAGGAGATCGCCGAAAGACTCCACAACGTTGACGACGAGCGCATATTCATCGTCTACGAGGCACTCCGCCGCGGAACTCCGGTCGAAACCATCCACGAGATCACTATGATCGACGAGTGGTTCTTAGGCAAGCTGAAGAATCTCATCAGAATGGAGCGCGAGCTTAAGAGCGAGCCGCTCACCCGTGAGCTCTACCATGAGGCGAAGAAGCTCGGTTATCCCGACAAGGTCATCGAGGAGATAATCGGAGAAAAGCTCCCCGCCGGAATGCACCGCAGCGCCGTCTTCAAGATGGTCGACACCTGCGCGGCTGAGTTCTCGGCTGAGACTCCCTACTTCTACTCGACCTACGACGACGAGAACGAGGCGGCTGAGTTCATCGACGAGCACAAAGATCCGGCAAAGAAGACTGTCATCGTCTTCGGCGCTGGTCCTATCCGGATCGGACAGGGAATCGAGTTCGACTACGCGTCGGTTCACTGTGTCTGGTCATTAAAGAAAGCCGGATATGACGTCGTCATCGTCAACAACAACCCCGAGACCGTCTCCACCGACTTCGACACCGCCGACCGACTCTATTTCGAGCCGCTGACCAACGAGGACGTGATGAACATCATCGAGACCGAAAAGCCCTTCGGCGTCGTCGTGGCGTTCGGCGGACAGACGGCTATAAAGCTCACGAAATTCATGTCCGAAAACGGAGTCAACATTCTCGGAACTTCCGCCGACTCGATCGACGCGGCTGAGGACAGAGAGCGCTTTGACGCGCTTCTCGAGCTCCACCACATCAAGCGCCCCGAGGGCTTCACGGTCATGACGACCGAAGAGGCTCTGACTATCGCGAACCGCATCGGCTACCCGGTTCTGATGCGTCCCTCCTACGTCCTTGGCGGACAGAACATGATCATCGCCTTCACCGACGACGACATCAAGGAGTATATGGCGATAATCCTCTCGCACAACATCGAGAACCCCGTTCTCATCGACAAGTATCTGATGGGAATTGAGCTGGAGGTCGACGCGATCTGCGACGGCGAGGAGATTCTGATCGCCGGAATCATGGAGCACGTCGAGCGCACAGGTATCCACTCGGGCGACTCGATAGCCGTCTATCCGTCGTGGAACATCAACGACAAGCTCCGTGACGACATCATCAGATGCACGAAGAATCTCTCGATCTCATTAAAGATCAAGGGACTTGTCAACATCCAGTACCTCATCTACGAAGGTGAGCTCTACGTCATCGAGGTCAACCCGCGCTCGTCGAGAACGATTCCGTATATCTCAAAGGTCACCGGCGTTCCGATGGTCGACCTCGCCACCCGCGCGATGCTCGGCGAAAAGCTCGCTGACATGGGCTACGGCACAGGGCTCTATAAGACCTCGCCGTATGTCGCGGTAAAGGTTCCGGTATTCTCGTTCGAGAAATTAATGAACGTCGACACGCAGCTCGGTCCCGAGATGAAGTCGACCGGAGAGGTTCTCGGACTCGCTTCGACGCGCGAGGAAGCTCTATACAAGGGACTCGTCGCGGCTGGCTACTCGATGAAGAAGCAGGGCGGCGTGTTCATCACGGTCCGCGACAGCGACAAATCCGAGATCGGCGACACCGCGAAGCGCTGGTATGACCTCGGCTTCGACCTCTACGCGACCCGCGGAACGGCGAAGGTCATCGAGGACTACGGCATGAAGTGCAAGATCGTCGACAAGATTCACGAAGGTGAGAACAACACGCTCAAGCTCATCGAGTCGGGCTGGATCGACTATGTCATCTCGACGTCGGCTAAGGGAAGAATCCCGACCCGCGACTCGGTCAAGATAAGACGCAAGACTGTCGAGCGCGCTATCCCCTGCCTGACCTCGATCGACACGGCGAACGCCGTCGCCGACTGCCTTAAGAGCCGCTATTCTCAGGCATGCACCGAGCTTGTCGACATCAACAACATGCGTACCGAAAAGGCGTCGCTCGAGTTCACGAAGATGGAAGCCTGCGGAAACGACTACATCTACTTCGACTGCTTCAATCAGCGCATCGACAATCCCGAGGGACTTTCGATCCGTCTTGCCGACCGTCACTTCGGAATCGGCGGCGACGGAGTCGTCCTGATGATGCCGTCGAAGGTCGCGGACGTGCGGATGAGAATGTTCAATCTCGACGGAACCGAGGGCAGAATGTGCGGAAACGCCGCGCGTTGCATCGCGAAGTATATGGTTGACAATAAGCTCGTCGACCGCGATTATATCGACATTGAGACCCTGAGCGGAGTCCGCCGCGTCACGACCGAAAAGGTCTATGGCGAGGTCGCTTACGCCACGGTCAACATGGGCAAGGCAGAACTTAACCCCGCGCTTGTTCCGGTCAAGCTCAGCGGAGACACGGCGATCGGCGTTCCGACGAGGATCGCGGGCGGACGCTACCGCATCACCTGCGTTTCGATGGGCAACCCGCACTGCGTCGTCTTCAGCGAGGATCTTGACGCGCCGCTCGACAGACTCGATCTCTCCGAAATCGGACCGAAGTTCGAGAACGACCCATTGTTCCCTGAGAGAGTCAACACCGAGTTCATCAAGGTGCTGAATCCTCACACGCTGAAGATGCGCGTCTGGGAGCGTGGCTCGGGCGAGACCTTCGCCTGCGGTTCGGGCGCGTGCGCGGCGGTTGTCGCGGCGGTCGAGAACGGCTACTGCCCGAAGAACGAGGAGATCACCGTGAAGCTCCGCGGCGGAGACCTCAAAATAAGATACACTTCTGACGCCGTATATCTCTCCGGAGATTGCGTAAAGGTCTACGAAGGCAGGATCGTACTTTAATCAACAACTCTGTTGAAAACTCAGGGCGGCTCGATCAGAATGACTGAGCCGCCCGACTTTTCGGAGAATGAAATGAAAGAAAACAAACTTCTTCACAGCAAGCTCTATCTATACCTCACCGAATTCTTCGCCGGAGTCTCGGTCATGGCGGTCGAGCTCGGCGCGAGCCGGCTTTTAGCGCCCTATTTCTCATCGTCGCAGATCGTCTGGACGATAATCATCGGCACGATAATGATCGCCATGGCGCTCGGCAATATCTGGGGCGGACGCTCAGCCGACAAAGACCCCGATCCCGGGAAACTATACGCGCGGCTGATAATCGCCGCGGTCTGGATCGGACTGATTCCGCTCGTCGGAAAGTATGTGATAATCGGCGTCTCGGGGCTTCTGGTGCTCGCAATTGACACAAACTATCTGATAATCGCGGCGTTCGTCTCGTGCATGCTGATCTTCGTCTTCCCGCTCTTTCTGCTCGGAACGGTCACTCCGTCGCTTGTCAAATACACGATGGGCTCGATGGAGGACAGCGGACGGACAGTCGGAAAGCTTGAGGCGTTCAACACGGTCGGAAGCATAATCGGCACGTTCCTGCCGACTTTCGTGACGATACCGGCGGTCGGGACGAGCATAACCTTCCTGATTTTCGCCGGAGTGCTTCTGATCCTCGGCGTAATCTACTTTATCGCGGCGGGGAAGAGGAGAGGGCTTTGCATAGGCTCAGCCGCGGTGCTTGTGGTCTGCGCCGTGTTCGGTCATTCGGACAGCTTCGCGTTCTGGGAGAACAACCTTCTCTATGAGGGCGAGTCGATATACAACTACCTCCAGGTCAAGGACACCGGCTCAAGCGTCACGCTCTCGACAAATGTCCTCTTCGGCGTGCAGTCGGTCGCGATGAAGGACGGCGGGCTGACCGGGATGTACTACGATTCCGCGCTCGCCGCGCCGCTGATGTGCGCTGACACCGAGTCGCCGGATATTCTCGTGCTCGGCATGGGAAGCGGAACGTTTTCGACGCTCTGCGCGAAATACTATCCCGGCTCGAAGGTTTCCGGAGTTGAGATCGACCAGAAGATAACCGATCTGGCGCACGAGTATTTCGGACTCCCGGAGTCGGTCGGGGTCACGACCTACGATGGGCGCGCGTATCTCGCCGCCGACAAGAAGAAGTACGACGTCATAATGGTCGACGCTTATCAGGATATAACGATTCCGTTCCAGATGTCGTCGGTCGAATTCTTCACGCTTGTGAAGGAGCATCTGAACCCAGGCGGAGTGATGGTCGTCAACCTGAACATGGCGAACGGCGGAGAGGGAAGCATCAATTCGCATCTCTGCGACACAATCGCGTCGGTTTTCAACTATGTCTGCACGACAGATGTCCGTGGGACGACCAACCGCGAGCTTTTCGCGCTCGAAAAGAAGCCTGAGGTCACGCTTCCGGCGTACACAGGCGACACGCGCTATGAGAACCGCATGAGCGACGTCGTCGACTCGCTTGAGGAGTACGAGAGCGGCGGATTGCTGTTCACCGACGACCGCGCCCCGGTCGAGCTGCTCGGAATAAAGCTGATCGACTCGATGATAACCGAGGAGCTCGGATACTACAGAAATATATTCAAGGAAAAAGGTCTCGGCGGGCTTATAAAGCAGCTCGTCGGATAAATGAGGGTCTCCCGCGGATATCGTGGGAGATTTTTTGTGCAATATAACGTAAAAAATCGGGGGGGGGGTATTATTTTGTGTATATTAAACAAACATGGGTTTACGAAATTGTTTCGTAAAAAATCGCTTGACTTTCATGATATTTTTTGGTAAAATATACATATAAACCAAGAAAGGAACAGCACCATGAAAAAAACAGTATCGCTTATCATCCTCCTCGCGCTCCTCATCCAGCTTGCCGCGTGCGGCGGCGAAGCGCTTCCCGACGAAACGACCGTGCCTGAAACGACGCCCGAAGAGACGACCATCGACATGTCGTCGGTGAACGAGCTCCCCGACAAGAAGTGGGACGGCAGGGAATTTCGTGTGCTCGGACGCGAGAGCGCTGAGGGACGGACTCAGTTCAACAATTTCGAGATTTACGCTGAGAGCGAGAACGGCGACCTTGTTAATGACGCGGTTTTCCGCCGCAACTCGCGCATCGAGGACAAGTACGATGTTAAAATCACTCAGGTGCTTGTTGATCTTCCGCAAAGCGACCTGAGAACATCTGTCCTTGCGCAGGAAGATCTCTATGACCTCGCGTTTGTAGAGCTTGAAAGTATCGGTTCGGTCGCCGCTGAGGGCTATTTTTACAATCTCAACGATGTCGACTATATTGACTTCTCGAAGAGCTATTGGAACAAAGAGGTCAATGACAGCCTGACGATCGGCAAAAGCCTCTATTTCACATCGAGCGATTTCTCGCTGCGCGACAAGAACCGCGTTTACATAATGACACATAACCGCGACATGCTGAAGGATTACAAGCTCGGAAGTGTCGTCGACCTCGTCCGCGAAGGAAAATGGACCGCCGATGTTATGAAGGAGTACACAAAGGCGATTTATGCCGACGTTAACAACGACGGCAGCATGACGATTGAGGACAACTGGGGCGTAGGATTCGACTCTTACAACGCTTTCTCGGCGCTGATGTACGCGCAGGGAGCGCGCATCGCGAAGAGCGTGAATGGTGAGGTGACGCTTGCTATGAACAGCGAGCATACAGTTTCGGCGGTCGACAAAGCGCTCGCGATCGCGAAGAACGGACTGTTCTGCAATGATTTCCAGGGCAAGGTCGATTTTGACTACTGGGCTACCGCGGGAAGAATGTTCTACGCAAAACAGCAGCTTTTCATGATGTCGTTTCCGCACTCACTCAAGACTTATTCGGAGAAGTGCGATTTTGACTACGGAATCGTTCCGCTTCCTAAATACGACGAGTCGCAGGAGAAATACTACACGATGGCTGACGTCTACTGCATGCTCTTCGGAATCCCGGTGACAACGCCGACGCCTGAGTTCTCGGGCTTCATGCTTGAGGCGCTCTCGTCGGACTCGCAGGATGTGCTCTACAACTACTATGAACTGACCTGTAAGGTCAAGCACACATATGATGAGGACAGCGCCGAGATGCTCGACATAATATTCGACGGAATCACCTATGACCTCGGTTCGATATATGACCTCGGACTCAAGCCGATCTGGATGAACATCGCGCGGGATAAGGAGAACAATTTCTCGTCCGCTTATG
>CAKSOR010000068.1 GCA_934477985.1 uncultured Eubacteriales bacterium | reverse complement strand
GTCGTCAGAGAGCGCGCACTTGTTTATCGCCTGCTTGATCTCATAGAATATCCTGAGAATATCCCACTGGAAAGTTCCCGCGACAGTGACCGGATCGCTCGGAAAGCGGTGGTTTTCGGCGAGCGAGAGCTTCTCACCGTCGAAAGTTCCGACGATGCCGCGTCCGCTCGACGCGCCGAGGTCGATGGCGAGCATTTTCAGATTTGCCATGATCTTTCTCCTTGAATGTTATTTTGCCGCCAAATTCACATTTTTGACGGTACGCCAAAAGTGCCGCCGCAATATTCCGCGGCAGCACAGATGTGATTAGACATGTTTGATAACCCGACCTTAGCGTATCAAATTGGTGACGAAAGTCGGCAATTTGATTGACATGTCGGGAGGGTTATCGAACATGTCTATTATTTATTTACTTCGCGATGATAGCCTTGATTGCGTCAACCGCCGCGCCGAAAGCCTCATAGCTTGTCGCGTAGGTGTTGGGCATCTTGGTCTTCTCGTCGGTCTCGAGCGCCTCAAGACCCTTGAAGACTCTGAGGTGGGGCTCAACGGTGAGGAAGAGCTTACCCTCGCGCTTGTCGAGCTCTCTGATGATGTCCGGGATGCGTCCGATACCCTTTCCGGCGGGAGCGATCTTGTGGTTCTCGTCGGCGTCCTTGATGTGCATGTAGTAGATGCGGTCGCCGATGAGCTCAAAACCGTGCGGATAGGGCTCATAGCCGCACTCGATGAAGTTTGCCGGGTCGAAGATCAGCTTGATTTCGCCGCCGAACTCCTTCTGGATGTCGAGGCAGGTTTCGGGCGAGTCGCCGTAGATGCCTTTCTCGTTCTCGTGGCAAAGGGTTACGCCCTCAGCCTTCGCGATCTCAAGCATAGCGGCGAGTCTCTTCATGACCTCGGGACGTGCCTCTTCGCGGGTGACTCCCTCGGGCATGTAGAAACTGAAGATTCTGATGTTCTTCGTGCCGAGGATTTTAGCCGCTCTTATGCAGTTTCTGAGCTTGTCGAGGTGCGGCTCAAACGGATCGGAGGTCTTGATCTTACCGATCGGAGAGCCGATCGAAGAGATGCCGATGCCGGCTTTGTCGAGCTTTTCCTTAACGACCTTCAGAGTTGCCTCGTCAAGGTCGGAGATGTTCTTTCCGTCGACGCCGCGGATCTCCATGAAGCCGACGCCGTTTTTCTTAAGACCTTCAAGCTGCTCGTCGAAGTTCGGCGAGTACTCGTCGGCGAACGCGCTGAGAATGAATTCTGCCATTTTGTTTCTCCTGAAAATTATTCGAAATACTGACCGTAGCGGGAGGTGATGTTCTTGTAGCTTATTGCGAGGCTCTCGAACGGATCAGCCGGAACGATGTCCTGCTCGACCATGTGGTACTTGATGCCAGCCTTTATGCAGGAATCGACGATGCGGTCGAAGTTCATGTTGCCCTCGCCGACCTCAGCCATGACCTGAGCGTCGTTTATGATGCGCATGTCCTTGAAGTGGGTGACGAAGATCTTGTCCTTGTACTTCTCGATAGCGGCAGCCGGGTCAGCTCCGCCAGCCTGTGCCCAGTAGGTGTCGAACGTGAGCATGAGATCGGGGGAAGCGTTCATTATGTACTCAAGGAAGAGCTTTCCGTCAGGGCAGCGCTCGAACTCGAACTTGTGGTTGTGGTAGAGGAACTTCTTGCCCGCTTTGGTGATCTTCTCGATAGCCGGAGCGAAGTCGTCGGCGAAGCGCTTGAAGCTCTCAACTCCCCACGGCTTGTAGTTGAAGATGCCGCCGATGCCGATGCCGTCGCAGCCGAAGAGCGAGTGCTCCTCGATGACCTTGTCGGTCTCCTTGAGGATGCGGTCGCCGGAGGTGTGGGTGAGGATGACCTTGAGTCCGGTGTCCTTGACAGCCTTGGCGATAGCCTGAGCGCTGACCGCGCCGATGCCCGAGACCTGGACATACTTGTAGCCGATAGCGGCGATTTTGTCCATCGTGCGGGCGAAATCCTCTTCGGTCTTCATGAAATCACGGACGGTGTAGAGCTGAGCTCCAAGAATCATTTTTTCCATTTTGTAATTCCTTTCGTGTGGATTGGTTTCCTCAGAATAAGCTGGATAATTGGAGTTTTCACGCGAAAAATGCTTGAATTATAGCTTTTTGTGTGAAAACAACCTTATGTCAGCGTTTCTGATATATATTATAGCAAACATTTCCCGAAATGTAAAGGGGTTTTTGCTTAAAATATCGGATTTTTTTGTTTGGCGGGAGTTTTTGAGCGAAATTTGACATTGATAATAAGATAAAATAATCAAATCGGTGTTTCTTAACCCGAGCCGCCGCAGCGCTTGCAGACGCGTTCCTTACCGGCGGCGATCGCGTCGGAAACCGTGCCCGACTGAATGTTCTTTGAGCGTGAGAGCGACGAGCAGGACTCCTTGATATGCCAGACCTCGCCGTTCTTGACCCAGTAGACCGTGCCGGTCGTCGGAATTTCGCGCGTCGGAGTCACGGTCGTCACGGGAGTCGTTTCGGCGGCGGTTTCAGCCTCGGTTTCAGCTGTGGTCACAGCTTCGGTCACAGCTTCGGTCACAGCCGCTGTCGCCGGAGCTTCGGTCACGGGCGGTTCAGCCGCGGTCGTTTCGGCGGTGGTATCGGGCGCGGAAGTTGTCACCGCCACGGTCTCCGGAGGCTCGGTGACCGGCGTCGGCGATAATGTCTCAAACGCGACCGTAGTCTCAGCTTCGGTGCCGGGACTGCCGGTGGTCTCGGCGCTTCCGGCACGGTAGACCTCGAATGACGAATAGGAGCTGACTGTGATGTCGGCAAATCCGCTCCCGCCGCATGAAGCCATGAAGGTGATGAGCGCCAGCGAGAGCAGAACGGCGCAGATCTTTTTCAAAATTCCATCACCTCATTTCACCCTATTTTGAGGAAACCTTCGCGAGCGCCTTTTTCGCAGAGCTTTTCCATGAACTCAGCGGCTTTTGATATAATTTCCCCTTGAAATTATACTATAGGGATAAGCTGAATAATTGGAGTTTTCACGCGAAAAAGGCTTGGATTTATGGGCTTTTTCGCGTGAAAACAACCTTGAATCAGCGTTTCCATAGCTATATTATAGCATATCATCGCGGAAAATGCAAGAGAAAATTACAAAATTCGACAGCGGATTTTCAAAAAAACCACGCCGGACAGAGACGCCGGCATGGAGAATGGTTTTATTTTACCTCAACAACGGTCACGCCGAGGTCGCCCTCGCCGTACTGACCGTAGCGGTATGATACGACGCGCGGGTCGCGCTTGAGATAGTTCCAGAGCGCCTTGCGGAGCATGCCAGTGCCTTTGCCGTGGATGAGCCGCACAGAATGGATGCCCGCGATGTGTGCCTCGTCGAAGTACTTGTCGACCGCGTTCCAGGCGTCGTCGCCGTTCATTCCGCGCAGGTCGATCTCATTGCGGAAGTCGCGCGAGACGGTTACACGATACTTTTCAGCCGCCATCTGTCTTTGCTGCGCGTCGGTGAAGGTCACTTTGTTTTCGTCAAGAAGCATCAGGTTCGAGACCTTCGTGCGGGTCTTGATTATGCCTGCCTGCACGTTGACGTTGCCGTCCTTGTCCGGCGGATCGATGACGACGGCTTTCTTATTGATGTTGATGATCAGCACATCGTCGCCCTTCTTCAGCGGGCGCGGGAGCACGTAATCCTCGGCGACCCGCTCGTGCACGGGATTTACCGCCGCGTCGCTCTCCTTGAGCTGCTTTCTGATGTTCCGGCGACCTTCCTCGAGCGCCGAGGCGAGATTCGCGCTCTCACGCTCCTTTTTGACCTTCTCGAGCTGTTCCATGACGAACTCGCTCGAGAGCTTCGCGCTCTTGATTATCGATGAAGCCTCGGCACGCGCCTTTTCGAGCTCACGCTCGGCGATCGCGAGCTCGTCGGCGATTTTCTTCTCGTTGACTTTCTTGTATTCCTCGAACTCTGCACGCAGCCTTTCGGCTTCGGCGCGGTTCTTGTCCATCTCGAGACGGCTCTGCTCGAGCTTTTCGATGACGTCCTCGAACTGCTTGTTCTCGGCGCTGACAAGCTCCTTAGCGCGGTTTACGATCTCGTCAGAGAGTCCGAGCTTTGACGAAATCGCGAAGGCGTTCGATTTGCCAGGCGTTCCGATTATCAGGCGGTAGGTCGGCTTCAGCGTGTTGACATCAAATTCGCAGGACGCGTTGACGAAGCCCGGCGTCTCGAGCGCGAACGCTTTTAATTCGGCATAGTGTGTCGTCGCGGCGCAGAGAGCGCCGACCGAGTGCACCTTCTCGAGCACGGCGACCGCGAGTGCCGCGCCCTCGACCGGGTCGGTTCCCGCTCCGAGCTCATCTATCAGGACGAGTGAGCGGGCGTTGACGTTGTTCGTGATGCCGACGATGTTGACCATGTGCGAGGAGAAGGTCGACAGCGACTGTTCGATCGACTGCTCGTCGCCGATGTCGGCAAAAATGTCGTCGAAGATGCAGAATTCGGACGAGTCAGACGCGGGAACATGCAGTCCCGACTGAGCCATCAGCGAGAAGAGTCCGATCGTCTTCATCGTGACGGTCTTACCTCCGGTGTTCGGTCCGGTGATGACGAGAGTCTGATTTTCGCCGCCGAGAGTAAGCGAGATCGGAACGACCTTCTGCGGGTCGAGCAGAGGATGACGCGCCTTGACAAGCGTCAGCCTGCGGTCGCCGGTTATACGCGCCTGAGCGCCGTCCATCTTGAACGAAAGATCGCTCTTGGCGAAGATGAAGGCGAGTTCGGTTATATTCTTGTAGTTGAGATTGAGCCCCGACTCGACCGCGGCGACGTCGGCGGAGAACTCGGCGAGTATACGCTCGATTTCGGCGGATTCCTTGACTTGCAGGACGCGGAGCTCGTTGTTCGCCTCGACTACCGACATAGGCTCGACGAAGAGGGTGGCTCCCGAAGCAGAGGTGTCGTGGACGAGTCCTTTGACCTCGCTCTTGTTCTCGACCTTGACCGGGACGACATAGCGCCCGTTTCGCATCGTGATGATGTTTTCCTGCAAGAACTTGCTCGACGCGCCCGAGATGAAGTTCTGGAGCGTGTCTTTGATTTTGTTGTTGGTCTGGCGCATCTTGCGGCGGATGTCGGAGAGCGCGGGGCTTGCCTCGTCGGCGATGTTATCCTCCGAGATTATGGCGGTGTATATGCGATCCTCGAGCTTTTTGTTGGGGATGAGCCGCTCGAACATCTCGTCGATCGACGTGACCTCGCGGCGGTCGGAGCGCGAGTAATCGAGCAGTGAACGCGCGGTTCGGAGGACGTTCGCGATGTCAAGGAGCTCGCGCGGGGTGAGTACAGCGCCCTTTCCGGCGCGCTCAGCCGAGTCGCGGATGTCTTTGACGAGTCCGAACGACGGCATTCCCTTGACCGCCTGCATCGACTTTGCCTCGGTCGTCTCGCGCTGGAGGCGGAGAATGCGGTCGGGGGAGTTGGTCGGACGGAGGGCGAGAGCCAGCTCCTTCGAGCCGGCGGTCGGCGCGTGATCGGCGAGCATGGTGAGGATTTTATCAAATTCAAGCGTTTTCAGCGCTTTTTCGTAGTTTTCCAAGTTTAATTGTCCTTTCGAGAGTTATTACTGATATTATATCACAAAGCTGTGGAAAAATCAAGGCAGAGAATGACTAAAAATCATCTTTTGCGGTAGGATAGCAGGGCGTAGCTGCGCGGTTTGCTGAAGCTGACCTTCAGAGTCCTTCCGGAGTCGTACATAAATCCGCCGGTCGAGGCGAGGACTTCAACGTCGGCGTCGAGCGGGTATTCGAAATCGAGCTCTCCGGACTCGGCGAGCAGAACGAGATAGCCGCGGTCGCCGAGCTTCGCGTCGAAGCCGGTAAAATTGTAGCCGTCGGGTTGTTTTCCGATCGGGTCGACCTCAGCCGCCGAGAGATCGGCGCGGATCGATTTCCAGACCTTTACGATCGAGGTGAGCTTTTCGGTCTGCCCGGCGGTCAGGTGCTGCATCTCCATCCAGAAGAGCGGATTTGCGACCATGACCGACGCGAAAAGCCAGTCGATGCCGTAGTTTTTCGGCGCGAGTATATCGCCGGGCGCGAGAGCCTCATACTTATCCTGATTGCGGAGGTTGTTTAAAAGCTCGAACTGGAACTTGCGGGTCGGGAAGTACTTCGAGAGCGTCCAGAGATTCTTCAGGGTCGAGTGCGGATAGTAGTTCGTCCAGTCGGTGTAGCGGTTCTCGACAAATATAGTGCCGATTTCCTTGCGGACGAGATAGCCGAGCCGGACACCCGAGGTGATGTCGAGATTGAAGCTGACATCGCCGGAAAGCTCGCGGGTTTCGGTCAGGAAGTCGAGCAGATTTTTCTCGCAGCGCTTGTTTTTGATGATGGTTCCGTCGAGCTTGAACTGCTTTACGCCGTATTCGCGCGAGAGTTCGGCAAGGCGCTTCGCGTCGCGCGAGTGGTTGGCGTAATCATCGTCGCCGTCGGCGCTGAACCAGAGGGCGAGCGAGACACTGTCCGACATCAGCGGAGTGAGACCGGACGGAAATTTATCGGGATTAACATTCCAGAAATCAGGGTCGCTCTTGTAGAATCCGGTCGTCCAGACGCCGGATTTTGAGAGAGCGGAGTTTGCCGAGACGCCTTTCTGCCAGCCGTCATCGAGCTGCATGTAATCAACGCCGAGCTTTTCGGCGCATTCGCGTTCACGGAGCATGAAGGATTCACAGAGCGCGGCGTCGCGCGAGCGGTCGCCCCAGGTGTTTGACATCGCGAAGAGCCTGCCGGTGAAGACTTTTGAGTAGTGACGGCGGTAGAGGCGTATGAGCTCGCCGGGGTCGCCGACACCGACTGTTGAGCCGTAGAGCGGAAGGGGCACATCCGAGACCTCCTCGGCTGAGACGCCGCTTCCGGCAAGCCTTGCGAAACCTCCGGCGCGGGGCTTCACAAAGAGGTCGTTCTGAGTCCGGAAGGGCTGAGAGCCGACGCAGGGAGCTTCCTTGACGAGCATGAGTCCCGAGTCGTGCGAGTCGAGTATGAAGAGCGAGCCGGGGAAGGATGAAATCTTGTGAGCATAGACCTCCTCGGAGTGAGTCGAGACGTAATTGTCGTTTCCGTCGGTCTTGTCGGCGAGGGTAATTGAATCGACGACGAGATGCGGGTCGGAGAGCGGGACGAAGTCGATTGTATCTGGCGGCGGGAGGATTTTTTTCGAGTATTCAGACGCCGGGTCGGATTCGACGCCG
Source organism: uncultured Eubacteriales bacterium (assembly GCA_934477985.1). GTDB lineage: Bacteria > Bacillota > Clostridia > Oscillospirales > CAG-272 > Flemingiibacterium. Next base: position 2,521 of record CAKSOR010000068.1, on the reverse strand, counting down.
GTCTCTGCGGTCTTCGCGGTGTTGTCGGAAGAGGTTGTGACCGAGCCGGAGATCGACATGAAGGAGCTTATGAACGGGGAGTCGTCGTAGATCTCGAAGGTCTGGGTGACCGAAGCGCGTTCGGAGAGCCAGGTGAGTTCGGCGCAGAGGTGCTCTTCTGAGAGCGAGTTGTTAGTGGATGTGTAGGATCTGAAGGAATAGGACGGGAAGACGAGTCCGAAAAGGTTGAACATCGCGGTTTCGTCTCCATGCCAGCGTTTTCCGTTCTTCTTATTGAGGATATATTCACATATCGGCAGATTTTTGAGGATGAGTGAGCGTTCAATGAGGTTATTGCCTATGGTCAGGCGGTCATTTTCGATTGCGGCGTAGGAATTCATGTTGTCCTCCGGTCTTTTTTCTTATATTATACACCATTCCGGCGGAAAATGCAAGAGGAAAGTGCAAGGTTTATGCACAAACAGGCTCAAAATCCTTGCACTTTCTATTGGCACGGCTCGCCGAACCGACTGAACTATGTATTACACAACTTTTATTGTACCGGATCATTCCGAAAATGCCTTCTCCACTCACCCCTTGCGCGTGTCGAACGCCCGCATCGCGTGAGACAGCGACGCGCCGTCAGAATATCCCGACTTCACGGCAGCCGACTCAAGTGTCTCACCGGCTGAGATCAGCTGGTACGCGTTCATTATCCGATAGGCGCGCAGATACGCGTATGGCGTCTGATTCATTATCGACCTGAACCGCTTTATGAAATAATTCACCTCGTACCCCGAACGCGCCGCCATGTCCGTGACCCTGATCGGCTGCGTGTAGCACTCACGGATCATATCGAGCGTCTCACAGACCATCCTGTCGTCGACGAACGGCAGCTCAACATTATACGAGAGCAGATCGAGCATCGCCAGCAGCATACGGTGTACGATCCGCTTTATTTCCTCGACTGAGCCGCGTCCCGCGTTCATTATTTCCTGGAGCTCGAAGCGCTTGCGCCAACCTTCAATATCCGGCGTGCTGAAACAAAATTCCTCAAACGCCTTGAATAACGTCAGCAGTCCGTGATCCTCCTTGGGTTTGTAGATCAGCGGCGAGTCGGCGATCAGGGGCGGAGACGACAGAAAATCAAAGAAAATGTGGTCGAGGGGGTCGTTCCTGTCGTTCTCGAACCGATACTCGAAATTGTACGGGAACAGGTAGATCATTCCGGGTATGAATCTTTGCCGTGCTCCTCTTTTGTCTGTGTACCAGGCTGTCCCGCCTTTGATGTAGTAGAGCTTCTGCATGTTTATTTTGTAGTTCTGCACCCAGTCCGCCGGTGCGCGGGTTGACCCATAGGTCAGTATGAACCAGATGTTTGTCTCCATATATCGCTCCTCTCCCGTCAAAAAAGACGATTTCTGACAATAAAATAGCTTTTCCGGTCATATACAAATCAGACTCGGTGTATTATAATTATTATACGATAAATTCAGGTATTTGTCAATACCAACCGACCGAAACACACAAAAAAACGCGCGGACATATGCACATCCGCTGCCGGAGAACCAAAATGCTGAATGATAAGAAACGAAAACTATCAAGAAACGGCTTCGATGCCTTCGAACCTGAACTCTTCAAAACCCCGCCGACAAGTGCTTACCCGGTCTACGCCTGGGTCTGGAACGACACTATCACGCCCGAAGGAATACTCTCTCAGCTCGACGATTTCGAGCGCGCCGGAATAAAGGGCATCTATGTCCTCGCAGAGCCGAAGAACTTCCGCCCCGAAAAGCAGCGCACACCGCTCGAGCCCGATTACCTTTCGGACGAATACATCGGGCTTCTCACACTTGCCTACAGCTGCGCCGCCGGGAAGGGAATGGCACTCTGGCTCTACGATGAGGGCGGATGGCCGTCAGGCGGCGCGTGCGGACTTGTCCGAAAGCAATATCCGGACGCCGCGGCGAAGGTTCTGACACCGCGGAAGCTGACTCTCCCGGCGGGTGTCCGATACCTTCCGAAGGACGATGTGCTCGCCGCCTTCGCGGGCACGACTCGGATAAGTGCCGGATTCAACGCTGAAGCCGACACCGACATCACCGAGTACTTTGCCGCCGAGTATCTTCCGAATGACAATTTCGTTAACCTCATCGACGAAAAAGCCGTCGACGCCTTCCTCGATATCACCTTCGGCGCGTTTGAAAAGCTGCCGCGCGAGCTGCTCGACAGCGTCAGCCTCTGCTTCACCGACGAGCCGCGGCTTATGATGCCGGCTTGGGCGGACGGCTTCGGAGAGTGCTTCATGGCGCGCTATGGCTACGATTTCCGCGACTGGCTTCCGGCGGTCTGCGGCGGCGCGAATACATCTGCTGAGGAGCGTGTGGTCGCAGATTACAACGAGTTCTGTCGCGACGAGTTTGACCGCGTTTTCTTTAAGAAATACGCCGCGCGCTGTGAAAAGACCGGAGTTTATCTCGGCGGACATCTCGACAAGGATAACACCCTGTCGAGCGGAATAATGTGTGGACACGCCGACCGG
>CAKSOR010000067.1 GCA_934477985.1 uncultured Eubacteriales bacterium | reverse complement strand
CGACGGCAACCACTCGCTCGCCTCGGCGAAGGCGTACTGGGAAGAGATCAAGCCGACGCTCACCGTCTCTGAGCGCGAGACTCACCCGGCGAGATTCGCGCTCGCGGAGATAGTCAACATCCACGACGACGCGCTCGATTTCGAGCCGATCTACCGCGTTGTGTTCGGCGTTGAGCCTGAGAAGCTGAGAGCTGAACTCAGAGCCTATGCCGCGGCGCTGCCGGAAAACGACTCGCCGGCGCAGACAATCACGCTCGTGACCTCCGGCGGGGAAGAGGACATAGTGTTTGAAAATCCGACCTCCTTCCTTCCGGTCGGCACGCTGCAAAGCTTTCTCGATCGCTTCGTGAAGGAGTCCGGCGCGAAGCTCGACTACATCCACGGAATTGACTCGGTGAAGAAGCTCGTCTCGCGCGATTCGGTCGGCTTCATCTTCAGGGGAATGGAGAAATCCGACCTCTTCCCGACGGTCATCGCCGACGGAGCTCTGCCGCGCAAGACCTTCTCGATGGGCGAGGCGGACGACAAGCGCTTCTATCTCGAGGCGCGCAGGATAAAATAAGACCGGAAGCTTCGGAGGTGTTCAAATGATCTTCTGTTTTTCCGGAACAGGCAACAGCCGTTATATCGCGGGGCGTGTCGCGGAGGCTCTGAAGGACGAAGTTGTCGATCTGAACGAAAAGGTCAGGTCAGATGACTGTTCGCCGGTACAGACCGGAGCTGATGTGATAATTGTCACGCCGACCTACGCCTGGAGGATTCCGCGGATAGTGTCCGACTGGCTTCTTGCGACCGGGCTTTCCGGCGCGGAGCGCGTCTGGTTCGTGATGGACTGCGGCAGCGAGATCGGCGGCGCGGCAAAATACAACCGCCGTCTTGCCGAACAGAAAAGCCTTGCTTACATGGGGACGGCGCAGATAATTATTCCGGAGAACTATATCGCGATGTTTAACGCGCCGGACGCCGATGAAGCCGCGAAAATCGTCGGGAAAGCCGAGCCGGATATTGTCGGCGCAATCTCCCGGATAAAGGCGGGAAAGGCTTTTGATGCTCCGCGGAATAACCTCTACGACCGTTTTATGAGCGGTCCGGTCAATCCGGTTTTCTACCGCCTTTTCGTCAAAGCCGCCGCGTTCCGGGTCGGCGACGCCTGCATCAGCTGCGGACAGTGCGCGAAGAGGTGCCCGATGAACAACATCACGCTCGTGAATGGAAAGCCGGAATGGGGCGGGAAATGCACTCACTGCATGGCGTGCATCTGTTACTGTCCCGCAAAGGCGATTGAGTACGGCAAAAAGAGCGTCGGAAAACCGCGCTATCACTTTGAGGAGCTGAACCTCAGGTGATCCGCGGAACAACAAATACATTTTTAAAGAGGAAACTTATATGCTCACAGGCTTCACTGAATTTGAATTTGAGCGCGCGACTCCGGAGTCGGTCGGGATCGACAGCGCTTCGATAGCTGAATTTGAAAAGCTCATACGCGAAAAGAACGTCGGTCATCAGGGCTACATGCTTTACCGCCACGGAAAATTAGCGGCGGCTTCGATCTCCGGGCCCTACCGCTTCACCGACAAGCGGCATGTCTACTCGATAAGCAAGAGCTGGACGTCGACGGCTGTCGGAATCGCGGTCGACGAGGGACTGATAAAGCTCGACGACAAGCTGATTTCCTTTTTCCCGGACGAGCTTCCGGCGAAGGTCGGCGACAATCTCGCGGCGATGACCCTCCGCCATGTGCTCTCGATGAACACCGGACACGATCAGGATACGCTCGACAGAGTCGCTTCCCGCGAGCCGGGCTGGGCGAAGAGATTCCTCTCGCTCGATGTCGGGCACGTCCCGGGGACGCATTTCGCGTACAACTCGACCGCTACATATATGCTCTCGGCGGTTATCACGAAGGTCACCGGCATGCGGATGGTCGACTACCTGAAGCCGCGGCTCTTTAATCCGCTCGGCATAAAGGACGTCTGGTGGGAGGAATCGCCCGACGGCGTGAACGACGGCGGCTGGGGAATCCATGTCTCGCCCGAGGATATGCTGAAGCTCGGCGTGCTCTACCTTAATAAAGGCGTCTGGAACGGTCGGCGCATACTCTCCGAGAGCTACATCGCCGAGGCGACCTCAGCGGTCTCGGACAACAGCGTGAACACTGCCCCCGACTGGAAGCTTGGCTACGGCTATCAGTGGTGGAGATGCCAGCACGACTGCTACCGCGGCGACGGTGCTTTCGGTCAGTACATAATCGTCTCGCCCGAGAAGGACATGGTCGCGGTGATTATCTCCGAGAACGGCGACATGCAGGTCATCCTCGACATCTTCTGGAACACGATTTTCGCGTCGATGAAGGACGAGCCGCTTCCCGAAGCGTCCGTGCAGTACGATACCGCCGTCCGTCCCTGCATGCTCCCGCCGGTTTATTCGGGCGAACATGTCGCGCCGGTCACTTATCATATAGAAAAGAACTTCACCGACATATCGGAGATCACGCTTATGAGCGCCGGCGAGAACCTGATTCTCAAGGTCGGCGGCGGGCTTGAGAAGTCGGTTGAGATCGTCTGCGGCGCGGGAAGATGGGAGTACAACCACTTTGACAATTGCCCGATGACACCGACTCAGTTCGTCGGCTCGCTCGCGATCGGAATAAAAGCCGACATCGCGGCGGCGTGGGGCAGCGTCGGCGACAAGCTGACGATCCGCCTGCGCTTTGTCTCGACTCCGCACGGCTTCGACCTCGAGTTCTGCCGGAAGGAAGGCAGGCTGTTTATCTGCAAGTCGATCGACAAGGGCGCGAAGAGCCTCGGTCTTGCGCTGAATTGAACGAATTTCGCGCGCGGCGGTCGCTGTGTTTGCCGTTATGCACAAGTTCATTTTGGCACGCAAATTAAAAATATGCGTAAAAAAATTGTTAAAGCCCTTGACAAACTGCTGATTTTACGGTATGATATTAGTGTAGGTCAAATCAATATCAACAAAGGAGTGTATTTTTAAAATGAAAAGCGTAGATATCAAGCTCTCGTCCATCGAGGACGTCCGCAACTTCGTCAACATCGTCTCCAAGTATGAGATCGACATCGACCTCTCGTCGGGTCGTTACATCGTCGACGCAAAGTCGATCATGGGCATCTTCTCGCTCGATCTTTTAAAGCCGATCAAGCTGACCGCTCACACCGACAACGCTGACGCTCTCTTCGCGGAGATCAAGCAGTACATGATCTGACCCTGAAGCACGGGTCGTGAGCCCTTCCGGAATCTCCGGAAGGGTTTTTTCGCGGAAAAAAACAGCTTCATTGAGACGCGAAGATTTCCTTTACATTCCGCTCGTTATGTGATATAATCGTATCAGGGGCAATATACTTCAAAAAAATTCTGTTTTTTCGCTGAAAATTTGCAGGTCACGGGGCTTATTTTGTGATATAATAGAAGTACCAAATGAACGGAGGAAAAAATATGAAACGCAAAGCATTTTCACTCGCGGCGCTGTTACTGGCGCTTCTACAGGTTGTCTCCTGCGGCGGCGGAGCGGTCACGCCGTCCGAAACGACTACCGATGCCGGAACGTCGGCTGAGGTCACGACCGAACCCGCGGCTTACACCCCGCCGGATGTCGACTACGGCGGCAAGACCTTCACGGTGTTTGAGGATCACTTTAATCCTGGGTACGCTATCGACAAGTATAACTACATCACCTCTGACGGCGAGAACGGCGACGTCATCAATGACGCGATATTCAAGCGCACTCAGGCGGTTGAGGAAGCACTCGGTGTGAAGATCCGGGTGGCGCAGAGTGAGCATAGCAACTACACGGCGCTGATAAACAGTGTAAACGCGGGAGATGATGAGTACCAGGCGGCGCTTATCATCATGAACTACGCGAACAAGCTGCTCGGCGGAGGGCTTCTCTATGACCTCAGGTCGATTGACACGCTTGATCTTGAGGCTGACTGGGTGAACCAGAACGCGAACGCTGAGTATGAGATCGCCGGAAAGCAGTATCTGATGATCGACGCCTCGTGCCTGAGAACGTCGGTAGCGTCAGGCGTCATATACTTCAACAAGCGGATGGTCGAGGAGAACAAGCTCGATGATCCCTATAAACTCGTTGACGACGGAAAGTGGACGCTCGACAATTTCTCTAAGATGGCAAAGACCGTCTCAAACGACCTCAACGGCGACGGAACAATGGACGACAATGACCAGTTCGGCTTTTCCGGCAGCGCGACTGTCCTGAAACAGGCGATAAGTTCCTGCGGCGGAAGAATAACGACCAAGAACAAGGATGGAATTTCCGAGGTGACGCTCAACACAGAGCGGATGACAACGATGATTGACAAGATGCTTGATGTGCTCGGCGACTATTCTGTCAACGCCCTGCCGGGTAATTTCAGCCCCAAGGCGAGCGGCGGCGACGTCTTCGTGTCGGTGCTTCTGCCGATGTTCAAGAGCGACAAGCTCTTCATGAATTTCAACTGGCTGTTCTACGCGATGGACCTGCGCGACATGGAGACCGACTTCGGTATTCTTCCAATGCCGAAATTCGATGAAAAGCAGGATAAGTACTATTCGCAGCTCTCAGAGGGCTGGGCGGACATGATCGCCGTTCCCGCGAGCGCTTCCGATCCTGAGATGATCGGCAACGTTCTTACCGCGATGGGCTATTATTCCGGCGAGTACGTCGAGCCAGAGCTTGTTTCCCGCGCCGTCACGACAAAGTCGATGCGCGACGAGGATTCAGCACGCATGATCGGCATAATCAACGACGGCATCGTCTTCGATCTCTGGTTCGTCTACAAATGGGGCAATCTCATCAATGCCGTCACCGGCACGCTCTCAGCCGGGACGAACAACTTCGCCTCGACCTACGCGTCGCTCGAAAAGAGCGCGAACGAGGAGATCGCCAAGACCTTCGAGGACCTGAAATAACATATTTCCCTCCGCGCGGACATATACTCCGGCGGAGGTGTTTTATATGAGAAAAATAATCTGCGCGGTTCTCGCGGCTGTGACGCTCATTCTTCCGGTGAGCGCGAGCGATTTCGGCGTGCCGAGCTGCATACTCACCGAGGCTTCGACCGGGAAGGTGCTCTATGAGTACAATCCGGACGAAAAGCTCCCGCCCGCCTCGGTGACGAAGATCATGACGCTGTTACTCGTGATGGAGGCGATCGACGACGGGCGGCTCGGCTGGGACGAGATGGTTCAGACGTCGGAATACGCGGCGTCGATGGGCGGCTCACAGGTTTATCTCGAGCCGGGCGAGGAGATGAGCGTCTCGGAGATGGTGAAGTGCGTGGTTGTGTCGAGCGCGAACGACGCGGCTGTGGCGCTCGCCGAGAAGATTGCCGGGACGGAGGAGAATTTCGTCGCGAAGATGAACGAGCGCGCCGCAGAGCTCGGGATGAACAACACGACCTTCAAGAACACGAACGGACTCGACGACACAGTCGCGGGTCACCTGACGACCTCGCGGGACATCGCTATAATGTCGCGCGAGCTGATCACGAAGCACCCGAAGATACTTGAGTTCTCGTCGATCTGGATGGACACGATCCGGAACGGCGCGTTCGGGCTTACGAACACGAACCGCCTGATCCGCTTCTACCGCGGGGCGAACGGACTCAAGACCGGCTCGACGTCGAAGGCGAAATTCTGTATCAGCGCGACGGCTGAGCGCGACGGAATGGAGCTCATCGCGGTGATCATGGCGGCGGAGACGCGCGACGTGCGCAACGAGGCGGCGAAGAAGCTGCTCGACTACGGATTCGCGAACTGGGAGGTGGCGAAGCTAAACTGTGAGCCGGGGGAGATCGCGGTGCTGGGCGGACTTTCGGACAGTGTCGGGCTTGTCTGCGAGGGCGGAACGGCGGTTGTGACGAAGGGAAGCGCGGCGAAAGTCGAGCGGGTGATCGAGCTTCCGGAAAAAATTTCCGCTCCGGTCGAGGCGGGCGGAGAGATCGGGCGGGTGAGATTTCTTCTCGAGGGGGAGGAGATCGGAAATCTGCCGGTAACGGCGGTTGAAAGCGTGAAAAAGATAGGATTCACCGAGCTTTTCGGGCGATTCTTAGCGAAGCTGACGCTGGCGCGCTCGTAATATTAAACGGGGTTTAAAATTACAAATACCTAACAAGTATTGGAAAACTCTTGAAGAAAAATTTGACTTGTGGTAATATATTGTCAGGGAAGAAAACCAATGCAGGAAAAAAGCGGGCAAAGCGGCGGCGCTCAAGTGAGACCGGGCGGCAAAGCGGCGAGGCGCGAAGGAATGCGGCGGTTCCCGAAAAAAATCTTTAAAGGAGAAAACACAATGAGAAATCTCAAGAAGTTTCTTGCATTAGTGCTTGCTACCCTCATGGTAATAAGCGCTGCTGCAACGGTCTCTGCTTACTCTGACGTTGCTGACGACAACACTTATGCTGCCGCTATCAACGCTCTGACTGAGTATGGAATCGTCAACGGCATCGGCGACGACAAGTTTGGTCCGGACAATGATGTCGTAAGATACCAGATGGCAATCATGATGGCACGTGCTCTCGAGCCCAAGACCACCGATTGGCAGAATGGTATGGCAATTTTCGAGGATGTCACTGAGTGGTACGGAGCTATCGGCTACGCATACATGAACGGCATCGTAACTGGTATGGACGCTACCCACTTTGAGCCCTACACCGGCATCAAGTGCCGTGACGCTCTTATCATGGCAGTCCGCGCGCTCGGCTACAAGGTTGATACCACCCTCACTCCTTACTGGATCGGTGCATATCAGACCGCAGCTAAGCTTGGTCTCACCAAGGATCTCCAGGTAACTGACCCGGCTAAGACTCTCACCAGAGCTGAAACCGCACAGGTTATCTACAACATGCTCAAGGCTACTCCTGCTGACGGTGGCGCTACCATCGAGGAGAAGAACTTCGGCGTTGCTGGTGCGACTAACGTTACTAAGTACGTTATCACCTCCACTCCGAAGCAGTACTACGCAACCAAGACCGTTGAGGCTGGTTACGTTGGTGCACAGCCCCTCGTAAACGGTGTTCCGAACGGCGACACCCTTTACATCCCGGTTGCAGCTCTCGGCATCGAGGCTGACAAAGTTGAGAACTACTTCAACTACTCTGTCGATCTCGTTAACCTCAACGCTAAGACCGGCAGATACGACAAGGCTATCCTTGGCGCAGCTCCCGCTGTAATCTACAGCAACGATGTTACCATTCCGGATGGCACTTCGAAGTTCGTTCTCAACGGCACTTCCTACTATCCGACCGCTGAGTTCGCTGGCGAGGCTCTCAAGAACGAGATCGTTATCTTCAACGGTGGTTCTACTGCTGGCAACACCAGAATCCTTCTCACTGACTCTGACGGAGACGTCATCAATCAGAATGGCGGCAAGGTCGCTATCTTCGCATACCAGGCTCCCGATGGAACCAAGTACTACGCTGATAAGATCGACGCAGTCGTTATCTCTTACGCTGAGGCACTCGTTAAGTACGGTGTTGACGTAAGCGGCACTTACACTCGTTACAGCACCCTCAAGCTCGCTGATCTTAAGAACAGCAAGAACTACCAGCTCACCATGTTTGATGACAATGGCGACGGCAAGTATGATCGTGCTATCTACACTCCTGTTTTCATGTCGGTTTATCCGGGCTCTGTTGCTAAGGATAAGGCTACTGGCATCGTCGGTCCTGCTAAGGACGCAAAGAATGTCACCATCGAAGGCGCTGACCTCGCAAAGGGCGACGTATTCGTTTACACTTGGAATGTTCAGACCAATACCATCTCTGTCATCGAGAAGCTCGAGGTACAGGTTGGTACTATCACTAACATTGACCTTACCGACTACAAGGCTGATAAGGGATATGTTGCAAGAGTCACCATTGATGGCGTAACCTACAAGCTTGGCAACTCCGCTCAGGATTCGAAGGTTGGCGCAACCCTCCAGTACACCACTGAAAAGCCTGACGGTCAGGTCAATTTCGAGCAGATCGCAGATGCTAAGCTCAACTACATCAACAACGAACTCAAGACCTCTGACGTAATCTCCACCTTCAGCGACGTTTACGTAGCTGTTCGTTACATTGCGTTCAATGGCTACATCATCTCTGCTGAACTTAAGAGCATGGATGAGGGTTATGAGTACATGGTAGTAGTCAGCGCAGAAGACTTTGACAATAAGGGCATCTATGTTGATGCTTATGTCAATGGCAAGCGTGGCACTTACTACATCAACGAGTACACCGATGAGACTACTGGCAACGAGATTGTCTTCTCGAAGCTCAGCGTCTTCAGACTCAACTATGAGCTCCAGAAGTTTGCTGGCAACGTTGCAGGCAATGTTTATAAGGCAGTTGCTGCTTCTGCTGATGCAGACGCTTACAGAGTAAGCAAGCCTCTCTCTGAGAAGAACACTATTGGTCTTACTAAGACTACTGATGTCCACACCTTCAAAGATGGTATTTCTAATCTGGTAGGCAGAATGGATAAGACTGACAGAATCCGTACCGATGCTAACACCAAGTTCTATTTCATCAATGGCGCGGGTGTTGATGCGAAGGTAACTTATTACGCAGGCAAGCCTTCCAACGATTGGAAGATCGATGGAACTCAGGCTCAGATCTACGTTGATAAGATCGGTTATGGTTCTAAGGAAGAGAACGCAATCAACGGCGTTGCTTCGATAGTTGTTGTTAAGTACACCGTTACTAACGGTAAGGCTGATGGTATTACCGGATTCAACGTAAATGATCCTGCAAACGCTATTGTTTATGTTGCAAACGTCAATACCTACACCATTGACTCTGCTGCAAACTTCGAGCTTGCTGGCAAGACCGGAACTTACTTCAAGTATGCTTCGGCTGCTCTCAACATGGGCAACGGCAGCACCGTCACCATTTACGCTAAGACTTCCAGCGATGCTGTAAAGCCTGAGGCTGGCAAGTTCTATGAGATTGATGCTAACGGCATCATCATCAAGGAAACCACCGCTAACATTGTTACTACTGTTTCCCTCAAGTCTGGCGACATCGACCTCAACAATCAGTACATCACTATCAAAAAGATGGGTGTTGAGACTGGTAACAAGGCAACCAAGCTCATTTCTACCTTCTCTACTGCTATCGATGTAAAGAAAGATCTCTCTTGCTTCGATGCAAAGACTGCTCGTAAGGTAGCTTACCTCTCGACCAGCAACTCTGATGGTAGCATCGTCCTCGTTGTCTACAAGGAGAGCGCTTCTGTTGATCCTACCGAAAAGGATGTTGCTAACGCATTCTCGCGCCTTAACGGTGGCGATCCTAGAGTAGCTTACTCGACTGTTGCTGCAAGCGGCGCAGGCGCAATCTCTGGTACTATCACCCTTTATATCGACAACGGCACTATCGGTGATCCTATCATGAGCAATGCAGCTGTTTCGAATCTCGTTTCCAAGGCTAACACATTCACTGTTGTCGAGTATCTCTACAAGGCTAAGATAAACGATACCTATAAGAATATGCTTCTTGATGAGAATGGCGAGCCGATAGCTTCTGGTATCGCTATCAAGGGCTCTTGCGACAAGGGCGTAGTCACTGTCGAGAAGGCAATTGACTCTCAGTCCAACATCGACAGAAACTTCGATAAGGGTTACTACGGACTTACCATTGCGGTACCGTCTTCTGCAACTGGATCTACGGTTTACGTAACCTTCTACTTCGACGTTAAGTAATTCTCATTGAATTCTCCCCCACCGCCCGCCCCTCCGGGGCGGACGGAACAGCCGCCCCGCAAGGGGCGGCTGCTTTTATCAGAGGTGTTTATATGGTTTATAT
>CAKSOR010000066.1 GCA_934477985.1 uncultured Eubacteriales bacterium | reverse complement strand
CGTAGCTGTAAACCGTAACCGCAACAGGACCATAATTGCCCACCTTGTAATAATAGGTATCTGAGCCGGTCTTTTCTCCGGTGTAGGTGATGCCGTTAGTGGTGACCTTGGCGTTCCCGTTGACGGCACTGCTGTCGGTTCTGCCGTTCGGTCCGCAGAGCTGAATGTTCGTGCTGGGGTTGGTGACGCCCGCTTTTGTGACGGCTTCGATCAGCTCGGCTGTCGTCGCGGTCACGCCGTGACCCTTCCACTCATAATAGTGAAGGCTTCCATACACAAATTCCTGTTTCTGCACAGTGCAGGACGCGATGCCGTTGAGGGTTCTGTGAGACGCGTTTTCCCCTCTCGAAATCGCGGTGGTGTAGACTGTGTTGGTAAACTTGTTGTCCGACCACTTACCGCCCGGGACGGTATAATTGAAACCGAAGATCGAGATAGTCTCGCCTATTTCAAGACCGTTCGAAAGCATATTCTTCAGCGCGTCTTCTGTGAGACTTCCGATATTGTAAGAAACCTTGGTGTTACCATCCTTGTCAGTAACACTGGCAAAGAGATCGCCAATCTTCGTTTCGTCATTCAGTGTGATTGCGTCCTTCGTCAGATTCACGCCGATGTCAGTGTCCTTGAAGGTCAGCTCTTCGATCTTCGCGTCGCCGTTGTTTGTGAGTCTGAACTGATAGCGGACAGGCTTATCGGCGTCGACAAAGCCGTAGTTGCCGACATTGGTACCATTCTGGTACGCAGCCTTTTCAGTCAGCATGGAGGGATCGACGATCTTGATGTTTGTCTCGATGCCGAAGTTGGCCGCCGTGCCGTGACGCTCCATGTAATAGAAGTCGAAGTCGTAGACCTGACCGTCTATTAAGCCGCAGAGGGCTTTTACATCGTTGAGCTTGATTCCGCATTTCGAGATAGCGTGACCGCCGCCCATATCCAGTACGCGAATGCCGTTGATGTACAGATACACGTCATCGTCGCCGGTGAAGTTGAAATACAGATTATCGTCCTCATAGAAGATGAACTGCGCGTGTCCTTCCAGCGTCAGATTGTAGTTTGTATTATTGTAGTAGTGTGTAATGTCAGCTTGGTTCGGATCGACAACTTCAAGATATTTATTGCCGTTGTTTCCGAAATACTTTCCATTGATCGGGTCAAACCGATTCTCCGCCTGCAAATTACCGCGGACATATGTCGTGCCTTCTCTGGTAGTGACATGATCCGTCTGGCTGTTGTAGATCATGCCATTCGTTGTATCATAAACACTTCCGTCATACGCGGAGTTGTAAACGTAATAATTGCCTTTCTTGACAAGGTTGATCTGATGATATTCCGTCACGGTCTGACCATAGCCTGTGTTGTCACTGTAAAGACTTTGAAGCAGGAAATACGCCGCGTCATAATAAGTACGGCAATCCTTCGGCTGAGTCAGCGTCTTTGCCGCGGAATCAGCAAAGCTGCCCATTCCATCGGTAATGCACTGGCGGAAAACCTCTGCCAGATCACGGGTCGCGCTGCTTGTGTTGCCGACGTAATTGTTATTGTCGTCGAACAGCTTTGTGCCCATGACATACCACATATTATATGAGCCGTCGCTGTTCTTCCATGCTACTGGCAGCGTCTTTTGCATATACTCAGCGATATATTTCACCGTTGCTTCCGTATAAACTGGCTTTTTGTCTGCACCGAGCATGGGCTCAACAAGGTTTGTGCGGACATAGCAGCCATATAGTGTCTGCACCGCGCCGCTGTTCAGCGTGGACTGCGAAGAAACCAGAGATCCCGGTGTATCATTCCACTTTCCGTTCTGCGTCACCTGTGTTCCGGCGATATCCATTCCCTGAAAATGGGAGGCAGAAGAGGTGTCCAGCAAGGAATACCCCTTGGTGTTACCGTGGTGATAGGTACCGGAACCGCTTAAAGTCTCAACGGTAATGCTATTACTGCTGTAAGAAATCTTATAACTGCTCTTGTTTGCATCAGTAATATAACTGATGGCATTATAGGCATAGCTATTATCAGCGCTGTCCCCGACCCATGCCCAAACGGAAAAAGCAGCATTATTTGCAGCGGTCATGTCTTTGACTTCGCCACTTTGATATACTTTTGTAATGTTTCCATTACTATCGCAATAGAGACAATGCCAGAACTTCGGGCTGCTGCTTGGAACTCTTCCTGCGGTATAGACACGAAGACCGACGTAGTTAGAAAACCAACTGTCACTGACATTCAATCCATAAATGCTGTATGTAGACGATGTTGTAATCGTTCCTGTCTGCCCCATGTCATTCCACTCAAACAGCATGCCATCCGCCGCGTAGTCGCGGATGGTGATGGGCAGGGAAACATATTCATCCCCCGGTCCCTTTGTGTTTTCCGCATACGCGGTGACACCCATGAACGGAATCATGGTAAAGACCATGACCGCAGACAGGAGCGCCGCTAAAAATCGCTTTTTCATTTTTAATTCTCCTTTACAAGATATTGATTCGCATCCAGCTCGGAAAGAAACGCCTCAATGTCCTTTTCGGCTTCATCCCTGCTCACGGCGTACTCCGCGAGCAATGCCGTCAACAGATCGCCAAAGGTTTGCCCGGATTGAAGCCTGTCCCAAAGAAACCGTCCGACCGGACTGAGGATCGCGACCTGATTCTCACTGAGAGTTTCCTTCGCCACAGGTACAACCAGATTCTCGTCGCAAAAGCTGCGCACACTATAGCCCGGTCTGATCTGATACAGAATCTTTGCTTTCCGAATCGCTTCGGTTTGCAGCTCCTCATCCGACATTCCGTCAATCTCCGGAAGGCTATGTCCGGGAACTATCAGAATGTGGGTTTCCGGAGGAATATACGTTTTCTTTCTATCCACTCATGGTTTCCCCCTTCCCTGTCAGAGCGAATTACTCACTGCATATATCGCTTGGAGCTGGGCAAACTAATGTACAATGAGTTCCGCGCCGGCATTTTTTCGCAGAGTTCCGCAATCATGGAAAAACTCCCGAAAAATCCCGTTGCACCGACCAAATCCGGGCATCTGACTGAAAAATCTGACTGCGCGGAAATCTACATTCCCACCGCGTCAAGCTTGTTCATATTGGCGCGCTTCAGCTCGAGCGACGAGTGCACATATCTCTCAAGTGTGACCGTCGTCGTGGAGTGACCGAGAATCTCACTGAGCGTCTTGACATCAAATCCAACCTCCACCGCGCGCGTGGCGAATGTATGCCGCAGTGTGTGAAAATGCACGCCTTCCAGACCGCAGGCAGTGGTGTATTTCTTCAGCCGGTATTGCAGTGTGCGCGGCTCCATATATTGCTCAGTTCCCGTCAAAACAAAATCAGCCTTACTCTTTGTCTGCATCCGCTCACAAAGTAAGGCTGTCTGTCCGGTCATTGGAATTATTCGGTTGGATTTATCGCTTTTCGGCGATCCGATAATGATCTTTGTCTTTCCCTCAACCATGCTGTCAATATTCTTCAAACGCTGCATCGTCGCGTGAACTCGTATGGTTCTGTCCTTAAGGCTGATGTCGCCCCAGCGGAGCGCGCATATCTCGCCGATACGCATTCCCGTGAGAAGTGCCAGCAGTACGCCGAACTTGCAGGAATCCATATCCTCAAACAGATATTTCATCAGCCGTGTCTGCTCGGCAGGAGAAAGCACACGCATTTCCCCCGGCGTCTCTCTGGGATAAACAATATCCACGGACGGCAGCAGTCCGGGGAACTGTTTTGTGACATATCTGATCACAGAGCGCAGACAGGTCAGAATGTCGCGGACGGTTTTCGGGGACAGGTGATTCTCACGCAGCAGCCTGCCAGTGAAATCCTCGATCATGGCGGTGCTGAGCGCGGCGGGGAGCGAGTCTCCGAGCATGGGTCTTATGTGATTCTCCAGTATGGACTCATATTTCACATAGGTCGCGGGCTTGACACGGTTTTTCGTGACTTGCAGCCATTCATCGCAGAAGTGCGAGAAATGCCGCTTTGAACCGCTTTTCAGGGCTTTCACCTCCGCTATCGCGGAAGATTTCAGCTTCGAGACCTTTTCCTTCGCCTCTTTATAGCTTTTCCCATAGCAGAAGCCGTATCTGACCTTTCCAGAGGGCTGATAGCCCTTCACATAACGCGCTTCCCAGCGACCGTCCTTTCGTTTGAAAATGTTTTCACCCTTTGACATATTTGTTCCTCCTGAACCTTTGTTTCCTCGCTTCTGACTGCGTTTCTGACTGCGCAAAACATTGCGGGAAATAATAGACGTTGAATTTCATGAACTGCTCGGCACACATATTTTAACACAGTGTAAATTTACTGATGATTTTTTGCGAATCTCTTGCCAAAATCAAATTTCTGTGGTAAAATATTTGATGTAAAAGAGTGCGCAGTCATATCGTTTATTGCGGAACTCTGCGAAATAATCAGCGCATAAAATTGCATAAAAAAACTCCGAGCATCTTTAGATGTCCGGAGTTTTAAGTTCTTTCTGAACGCCTGAGTATGGCAAAAAAATCAGTTGTATGCGAATCCTACATAAACGTCGAATTCACATGTGAGGTTGAGTGAAACCGAGGATTAGGTAGATATTGTCAGATTCAAATCCCTTTTTTGCACAAACGCAAAAAAATTTACAGTCTGAAATAAATCGCGATCCGATATGCAAGTAAGCATGAATATTGCAAATAAATATACAGTAAACATCTACCCAAGACCGTGTATTTCGCCTAAATATACGCTCAATTTCTGCATAAAAATTCATCACTATTCAATATTCTCCCTCAATTTCAGGGGTCAAACCGGGGTCACCAACCATCTCTCGAGCAAAAAAAATTCCCGTAAAACCAAGGTTTTACGGGACTAAAATGGTTGCGGAGATGGGATTTGAACCACATGACCTTCGGGTTATGAGCCCGACGAGCTACCAGGCTGCTCCACTCCGCGATATGGTGCCGGAAACCGGGCTCGAACCGGTACGAGACTTTCGTCTCACGGGATTTTAAGTCCCGGGCGTCTGCCAATTTCGCCACTCCGGCTTTTCGGTCTTCTGATTTCGAACCGAGCCTGCGGTCTCTCTCGACTGCTTTAATATTATATCACATCTGAACGCGTTTGTCAAGGGGTTTTTGAAAATTTCTCAAAAAAACTTTCCCACTTCCCTCACACTACCCCCGCCATCCTGTATTCCCGCGGAGTCATCCCGGTCACGTCCTTGAACACATGATAGAAATACACGTCCGAGCTGAACTTGCATCGCTCACTCACCTGCTCTATCGACAAATCGGTCGTAAGCAGCAGATATTTCGCTTTATCGACCCGGATTCTCTGATAGACCTTATTCGGCGTGGTTTTCCTGACCTCCCTGAACGCAAGGTACAGCGCACTCTCGCTGACATTGCATCTTCTCGCGAGCTTCTTCGCCGTCAGGTGTCCTGACTCGCGCATTATCGCCTCGGCGTTCTCGACGATCAGCTCCCGCTGGCTCGGACGGTCCGCGACCATATACGGGAACAGATCCGCCATTATCGTATACAGAAGCCCTACCGCACGGCAGTCGTGCTCCTTCATCCCGGCGAGTGTCTCGATCTCCATGACGACGCTCTCCGGCGCGTCTATCTTCTGTATCGGATATGTCCGGTTCTGCGGATTCGGAAAGTATGTGAACGCGAACGAGTCCCACACGATCTCCTCACCGTGCCAATATGAGTTATATCTGCATCCATACGGTATATAAAACACGTCGCCCGGCTTTATGAAAAGGTCGAAATCCTCGCCCCTGAACTCGGCGTCGCCCTTCAGCATCCTCGCGATATGGTGCTGCATCATCCCATTGCTCGCGTTGTTGTGGTAATAGTTGTGCATCGAAAACCTTCTGAACACGAACTGCACGCTTGTCGTCTGATTCAACTGATCTCACCTCATTTTGCAGGATTTCTGAGTTTTTATATAGTATATCACATTGTTTTCGGATTGTCAAGATGCTATAATATATTTGTGAAGCGCATCCGTGGCGCCGCGGACACGCTTCATCGTCAAAAAGAACCGGGCTCTGAAGCGACGATTTCTTACCCGGTCAAAGGAGCACTATACATTGAGAAAGATCAAGGTTATACAGATCGGAATCGGTCACGATCACGCCACGTCGGCTTTGAACAGCCTTTTAAGACAACCGGACATTTTCGAAGTCCTCGGATTCGCCGTCCCGGAATCTGAGGAGGAAAAATACCCGGAGCGGATCGCCGAGTACACCGACGGCGGTCTGCTGAAAAAATACTCCGTCGATGAGCTTCTCGCGCTTCCCGGGGTCGAGGCGGCGGTCATCGAGACCGAAGAGCTCGTCCTCACAAAATATGCTCTCATGGCGGCTGAGCGCGGACTTCACGTCCACATGGACAAGCCGGGCGGCGCGGATTTAGCGGAGTTCGAACGGCTCGCCAACACGCTGAAAGAGCGTTCGCTCGCCCTCTCGCTCGGCTACATGTACCGCTTCAACCCGAAGGTCATCGAAGCCTTCAAAAAGATCGGAAACGGCGACATCGGCGAGGTCTACTGCGTCGAGGCTCACATGGACTGCGAGCACGGAGTCGGAAAACGGCAATGGCTCTCGGATTTTCCGGGCGGGATGATGTTCTATCTCGGCTGCCATCTTGTCGACCTTATTTACAGGCTGCAAGGCGAGCCGGACGAGGTGATTCCCCTGAGCTGCTCCACCGGCTTTGACGGAGTGACCGCCGATGACTACGGCATGGTCGTGTTCCGCTACCCGCACGGAATCTCATTCGCCAAGACCTGCGACAATGAGCGCGGAGGATTCATCCGCCGCCAGCTCGTCATCTGCGGTTCAAAGGGAACAATCGAGATAAAGCCCTTCGAGATACTCACAGACGAACGCGACATGCTTTATACCGTCATGCGCGAGACCTACCCCGGCGAGGGCTGGAATTCATTCGGCAAGGAGACAAAATCCGAGCGTTTCAACCGTTTCGACGACATGATGCGAAATTTCGCCGAGGTCGCCGCGGGCGATAAGGTCAATCAATATTCCTACGACTATGAGCTCGGGCTCTACAAACTCATCCTGCGTGCCTGCGGGAAAAACATTGACGAGGTATTATCATGAACACTGCATTCTGTTCCGGAAAGAAAGCGCTTCTCATAGGCGGAGGCGGAACGATCGGCACTTATGTGGCTGAGGAACTCTTAAACAAAGGCGCCTATGTCGACAACATCTGCCTTGAGGATCACGTCTCGGACAATGAGAGGCTGACCTACTTCAAGGAGGAGGTTACAACCGATTTTCTGCGCGATTTCCTGTCCGACCGGCGTTATGAGACGGTTGTCAATTTCATCCACTACACCGTGCCGGAGGATTTCATCGCGCACCACATGCTAATCGCGCCGAAGACCGCGCAGGAGGTCTTCCTGTCCTCGATAAGAGCCGTCGGAAACGCGCTGCATCCGATCTCGGAGGAGTCGCCGCTGATACTCGATCTGATCGACGACGGTCGCTTTGTCGGCTGCCCCGAGGTGGACGTTCAGAAATTTCTCGAAACCGACAACTACGCGCTGTCGAAGGCGCGCTGTGAACGCTATCTCAGATTCGTATCGAAATTCCGCAACTGGACGATCGTCCGCCCGATGATCAGCTCTTCCGAAAGGCGTCTCGACCTGATTCAGTACACCTTCCGTGACGTTGTCGACTACGCGAAGGACGGGCGGGTTATGTATCTCCCCGACCTGTGCAAAAACAATGTCGCCGGGCTCGAGTGGGCTGGCAACACCGGAAAACTGCTCGCCAATCTGCTCTTCAAGGACGAGTGCCTCGGCGAGACCTACCTGCTCTCGACCGGACACCGCATGACCTGGGAATATGTCGCGGATGTCTACTCAAAGCTGCTCGGACTGAAAACCGAGTGGCTGCCGACCGCGGAATACATTAAAAAAACCGGCAGGGGCGGTTCTCCGCTCTTCTATGACCGCGGATACGACCGCTTTTCGGACAACTCGAAGGTGCTGCGCGCGACCGGACTGACCGCGTCCGACTTCACACCATTCGAGGAAGGCATAAGGCGCGAGCTCAAAAAGCTCGGCGCTATATGACAATAATAAAAAAGGAGAAAGCCATGACAAAAATAGCAAGATCAGCAACAGCGCTGGCGCTCGCCGCGCTTCTCACCATGTCGATGTCCTGCGGCGGTGGCTCTGAAATCCAGGACGAGACCACGACCGGAACTCAGACTCCGACTAAGACCTACCCCGATGATCTCCCCGAAGACCTGAACTTCGGCGGCAAGAAGGTCACATTCCTATACCGCGCCGAGATCGGCTCGGAGTTCTGCGCCGATTCCGAGAACGGCGAGGTTGTCAACGATTCGATCTACAACAGCATGCGCTCGGTCGAGGACCGGCTTGGCGTCGACATCAACGTCGTGCTGCGCGACGGGCATTATGTCAGCTCGCGCGGAGAGTACATAAGCCACATCAAGTCGATGATCACCGCCGGAGACCCCGAATACGACTGGGTCGACATGATGATCGGGCTCGCGACGATCGAGATGAGCGCCGGAATATTCAAAAACATCGCCGACAACAAATATATAGACCTCGACAAACCCTGGTACATTCCGGACATGAAGGACAGCGTCGCGATCGACGGAAAGCTCTATTTCGTCACCGGCGACGCGTCGCTCGGGTATCTGAAGAGCGCCTTCTGCCTCTACTTCAACAACCGCGTCATCGACGATTTCAAGCTCGAGAATCCGTATGAGCTGGTCGACAGCGGCAAGTGGACGTTCGACAAGCTTATAGAGATGACCTCGGCGGCTTCGCAGGACGTCAACGGCGACGGCAAATACGACCTCGAGGACAAACTCGGACTCGTCGAGCACGACAACAATCACGAAAACGCCTACGCCGCGCCGAATCTCATCGAGTTCTACAAGAAGGACTCAAACGGCGACTGGCAGTTCACCTACGGCTCGGAGCACGACGTCAACGTCTGCGAGAAGATCGCGAAGCTCTACACGACCGACGGTTTCTACAAGAGCCGCGTCACAAACGCCGTCGTTGAGCAGCAGGAAAAGTACAACGCGATCTCGTCGAAGTTCTGCGCGGGCGAAATTCTCTTCATCACGTCTGAGCTCGACGACGCGGTCTTGCAGTTCCGGAACATGAACGACGCTTACGGCATCCTGCCGCTGCCGAAGTTCGACGAGGAGCAGGAATTCTACCGCACTTCGAGCCGCAACACGCACAACTCATTCTCGATGCCGGTGATCTGCGCCGACCCGGATATGGCTGGCGCGGTGCTTGAGGCGCTCTCGTCGTCGAACCACGAGACGGTTCTTCCGGCGTACTTCGAGACGGCGCTCAAGACAAAGTACTCGCGTGACGACGACTCGGCGCGTATGTACGACCTTATCCGCGAGAGCATGTTCCTCGATTTCGGCTACACCTACTGCAACGCGACCGGAAACGCGATCGCGTCGGTCTTCCGCAGAGCTTTCAGCGGCGGAAACGGAGTCGCGTCGCTGCTGGCGTCTGACAAGGAAGCACTCGAGACGACACTGAAGGATTATATTGAGGAAGTCAGAAGCAACTGCGAGTAAAATCAGAAAAGAGCATGGCGGCGGATGCCGTTCATGCTCTTTTGTCTTATTCGCCCTTGAGCGCCGCGACGAGCTCCTTGAGCTGAGTCTCAGCCTTTTCGCGGAGGGATTCAGACTCGCTGGCAAAGTTGAAGCTGTCGTCATCTATCTTTTTGAAAAGCTCGCAGTTGAGCGCAAGAACCGTCGTGAACACAGTTCCGAACTCAACACGTGTGTTCGCGCGGAGAAGATCGAACATTTCAGCCATGTCGTTGTCGTTCGAATAGCGCGTCTTGAGACTTGTCTCAAAGTAGGTCGGCAT